>NZ_JBQXXK010000007.1:5153-241050 GCF_052656625.1 Melioribacter sulfuriphilus
CTGTCCAATGTAACTGAAATTTTTATCAGATTTTAGTATGTAGACATAATAACTCATAAATAAAAAAACCTCGCTTTATTTACGAGGTCTTTTCTTGTGGGCGCTGAAGGATTCGAACCTACGACCCTCCCGACTTTTAGTCGGGATGCTCTGAACCAGCTTCTTTCTCTTGTTTCAACTTTTCCAAATATTTTATGGCTTTCTCCACATTTTTCATCTTCTTTAATTTCCTCTCAAGACTTACAGCTTCAGAACGACTAATAACTTCATAACTTATTATTAACTTCCAGGAACCTTTATCCTTCGTATATTTTGACCTGTTATTAAAATGACGTGTAAGTCTGTCGTTCAGATCTGAAGTCTGTCCAATGTAACTGAAATTTTTATCAGATTTTAGTATGTAGACATAATAACTCATAAATAAAAAAACCTCGCTTTATTTACGAGGTCTTTTCTTGTGGGCGCTGAAGGATTCGAACCTACGACCCCCTGCTTGTAAGGCAGGTGCTCTGAACCAGCTGAGCTAAGCGCCCAATTATTTCTTTTTCAAAATGTAATTAATTTGTAATGTCTAAATATCACTAAAAGTGAATAGACAGTACTTAATTAAATACTCAGAAAAATTTTCAAAAAATTGAGTACAAATTATAGTTTATTTATAGTAAATATTCAATACCCCATGAAAATTTTTAAGAGCGGGCGACGGGATTCGAACCCGCGACATGCAGCTTGGGAAGCTGCCACTCTACCTACTGAGTTACGCCCGCTTATTCTTAATTTATTATTTTTTTCCAACCTGCCACTCTACCTCCGTCAACTGACGGATGAGTTACGCCCGCTTGTCCTTAATTTATTATTTTTTTTCAAGCTGCCACTCCACCTCCGTCAATCGACGGATGAGTTACGCCCGCTTATTCTTAATTTATTATTTTTTTCCAAGCTGTCACTCTACCTCCGTCAATCGACGGATGAGTTACGCCCGCTTGTTCTTGATTAATATTTTTGTATAATAAGAAATAACTATTTCAATGAACATTAGCTTACATTCGAGCTTTATCAATTACAAAATTATCAACAGTTGAATTCAGATTCAATATTTTTTTATAAGTTTATACCTATGAAAAAGTTCAATAAGTTAACAGAATTGATCATCATAGCGGCTTCACTTTTAGTGATTACTTTTTTCTGGAATACAAAGATCATATATCCAATAAAACTCTCACTGATATTGTTTCACGAAGCTTCGCATGCACTTGCAGCTTATGTCACTGGCGGAAAAGTAATTGGAATCGAATTAAACAGGGATCTATCTGGTGGCTGCATTATTGAAAATGGGAATGATCTGATTATTGCTCTAAGTGGTTATCCCGGAAGTTATACTATTGCAATCATATTATTTTTTTCTGCATACAATAATAAATTGAAAACTATTACTGAATTTGGCATACCTGCGGCATTAATTTTTATCACAGCAAATTTTATTAACAATTCTCTAATATCAATAATAGTTTTATTTATTGCTGTATCATTTTTTATAGTTGTGAGATTTACACCGTCTATTTTTAGTAATTTATTTTTCAAAATAACAGGTTTAATTGGCCTAATTTATGTCGTAGACGATATTCTTTCAGACTATTCTCAAGACAATTTGATGCAATCCGATGTTGCCCTGCTTTCTTATCTAAGTGGAATTCCCCGGCTGGTCTGGATTATTATATGGATTTTAATTTTTGTGGTTTTGTTTTTCTACGGCTGTAAAAAAATTATTATTACCAAAAATTGAATCACCTTTCGCGTACTCCCCCAAGAAAAATTAATCCAATGATAAAAAAAATACCGATACTCAGTATGGCATATTGTTGGCTACCGCTTAGATAACTTGTAATTCCAAATACAAGTGGCCCTAATATAGCAGAACTTTTTCCGAAAAAAGAATAGAAACCAAAAAATTCTGTTTTCTTGTCGTAAGGGGTTAGTTTGGACATCATACTTCTACTAATCGATTGTGTTGCACCCATTACCATTCCAGCAAGCAATCCAACAAGATAAAAATATCTACTCAATAATAAATGTCCATCAAATTCAAGATTAATATTAAAAAGCGATGCAGTTAATTTAATTAATGGCGCTTCTGTCGTACTTGTAAAATAAGCCAGTAATATGGTTGCAATCCAGATTGAAAGAGAAATTACTAACGATTTTTTTTGCCCAATTGAGTCGGATATCACACCGAACACTACTGAACCGATTATGGCAGTAGTTTGAACAATCATAAAGAACAAAATCAATTCTTTCATAGAAAAGGATAGCGTCGTACTGGCATAATTTCCCGAGAAATAAATTACCGTGTTAACGCCTTCGATGAAAAAGAAATATGATATAAGAAAAATCACAAGATTTCGATAATTCTTCAAATTCTTCAACGTGGCAGCCACTCTGCCAAATCCAATTGTGAAATATGACTCGTTTATTTCCCGACTTTTTCTTGAATCCTTCAGAAAGAGAAATAACGGAAGGGCAAAAACAAAAAAAATGAAAGCTGATAACGGAAATGTTTCTTTAATCATTTCTCGTTCTATAAAAGGATAAACAACAAGCAGTGTAGTAAAGGAACCTAAATATCCCATTGCAAATCCATAACCGCTTACTCTGCCGTAACTGCTTTCTTTTGTAATTTCTGGTAAAAATGAGTCATAAAATACAAGGCCTGCTTCAAATCCAATATTGGCCAGAATGAAAAGGATAAGTCCCCAAATCAAATCGCCACGATTAATAAAGTAGAGCATAAAAGTAGATAAAATGCACAGAGCAGTAAAAAACAATAAAAATCTTTTTTTACCCGCAGAATAGTCAGCTATAGCTCCCAGTACTGGTGAAATAAGAGCAGTAACAAACATTGAAACACTTGTGCCTATGCTCCAATAGAAATCCCCTATCGGTTCACCATTTGCTACTGTATGCTTGAAATAGACTGCATAAAGGAATGTAACAACAACAATTGAATATGAAGTATTTGCAAAGTCAAAGAGGGTCCAGACTAAGATTCGGAATTTTTCTTTATTTCTAAGATTCTTGATTGTCAAGAGTATCCAATGAATTTCTTTGGGACGACTTGGTAAGCGACTGGTCAATTAATCCCCTGCCGCTTTTATTTAACTTGCCCGACTCCTTTAGATCGGATAATATGGCATCGAGTATGCCGTTGATGAATTTATTGCTGTTCGAAGTGGAAAAGTCCTTAGCTATTTCGATTATCTCGTTTATGGTAACTTTGGGTGGGATATCAGGAAAGTAGAGCAATTCACAAATGCCAATTCGGAGCAATATCCTGTCGATTAATGCTATTCTGTCCATTTCCCAATTAGCGACTTTTTCCTTAATTTTTTCGTCAAGTTCATTTCTGTTAATAATTGTTTTTTCGATTAGTTCTCTGGCAAAGTCGATATCGGTTTGAACAGAAATATCAGACAGCAGACCATTTATTAACGCTTCTAAACCTTCGCCGTTGAGTTCATATGCATAAAGAACCTGGAGCGCTCTTTCGCGTAGAATTCGCCTTATTGATTTCTTGCTCATTATATAAAAGACCAATTTTTAACACACAAATCTAAGATACTTAGTGGTAAAATAAAAATTCTTCGGTAATAATTCTTAGATGGCAAACAACCAGAAAAGTATTAATGCAATGCCTTCCCTCAGTCTGTAATAAAATGCACGTGAAAAAATCATCTTATAGCCTGACGGTATTAAATCCACTTTAATACCGAAGAAGCTACAAGTTTGACTGATCCGTGGTAAATGAAATTTGTCCGAGATAAATACAATTTTTCCCGAATTATTTTTTTCTTTTTGATAATTATAAAGAAATTTAACCTGTTGGAGTGTTGTACCTGATTTATCTTCTTTTATAATGGACGAATCATCAATTCCAAGTTTCAACAAAAAGAGATATGCGGCATCTGCTTCGCTCAACTCACCGGGTGCTTTTCCGCCGGTTAAAATTATTTTTTTTATTTTTCCATTTCTGTAAAGATCAAGGGCTTTTCGCAATCGAGCCTCGAATATTGGGCTGGGTAGCTTTTTATTCCATACAGCCGCACCAGGAACAAGTGCATAATCGTATGTCTTGCTACTTGATTCATCCAACGACACGGGATAAAACCAAATATAAAACAGACTGATAATAAAAAAGAGTGCTAAAAGAAGTAATGTTCTGAACAGCGAAAACAAGTAAACAAACTTTTCTCTAAAAAATACATTACTCCAAAGATAGACAGCTAAATAAAGTTGAAAGAAAAAAGAGATTAGAAAAAGCAGACCAATGTGAACCTTTTTAATCTGGAAAGTAAAAAAGTATTCTTCTGATGTATATGAATCAAGTAAGTTTAGTAATCCTGTAAATTTATCTATTAATATCAGAATCAGAGGTAGAATAGAAAGTGTTAGCAACAGAGTTAAAAAAAACCTTGAAATACTTCTCTTTTTCTTTTGGGCAACAAGTAAACCAGTAATTGTTGTGAACGTTACAGCGATATTTAACAGATTTCCAAAATAGGAAGGATTATAGTTAACTGGACTCAATTCGTTATTAAGATATTTGAGTGTAGAAATAAATAAAAAAAGTACCGTAAATGCGGCAATAAAGAAAAGTAGCTTAATTTGTTTATTCGCGGCTTTCAATTCAGCTTATCAGGTTTTACCAAAACGTTTAAAATATCATCTTTATATTTAATTATTTCAACATTTACTTTGAATATCTCTTTAATATTTTTTTCGTTAAGAACTTCATTTTTTTTGCCAGAAATTACGATGCTGCCGTTAACCATAAAAGCGATATCATCCGAATAAACACCAGCCAAATTAAGATCGTGAGTAACTGCTATAACCGTAATTTTTTTTTGTTTTCTCAGTTCGTTAAGAATACCGTAAATACTGACCTGATGTTCGATATCGAGGTGTGCATTTGGTTCGTCGAGCAGGATTATAGAAGTATTTTGTGCAACAGCTCTGGCAATCATCACTCTCTGTAATTCGCCACCTGAAATTTCGTTAATTCCTTTATGTTTAATATGATCGATTTCGAACATTTCTAAGGTGTGTTTAACTATTCTTCTATCCTCTTCTTTTTCAAATCCCATAAAATTCATGTATGGAGTTCTACCCATCATCACAGTTTCATACACGGAGTACGGAAATGCGGAACTGATTTTCTGCGGAACATAGGCAATTCTTTTGGCTAAATCTTTTCTTTTATAATCGTTAATGTTAATACCGTCGATAAAAATATTCCCTTTTTCAGGTTCAATAAAGCGAAGAATTAACTTAAGAAGTGTAGATTTACCGCTTCCATTTGGGCCAAGTAGACTTAAAAATGTACCTTTCTTTACGCTCCAGTCGTCAACTCTGAGTTTGAATTGATTATATCCCGAGTGATTCTGGTAACTAAAACGAAGGTTGTTTATCTCAATTATCAATTTAATACTGCGGATATTTTATAAAAGCGGAAAAAATAAAAAAAATGGGCTTTCTAAAAGTATATTCAATTTTAGATTTAGTTTTCACGCAATTTGCGAAAAAACTTACTTTTAGAGAGCCCCAAAATTTTATTGAAGCTTGAATACAACGGGAATGGATACCTGAACTTTAACAGGTTTACCTCTTTGTCTGCCAGGTTTAAACTTAGTTTCCGTAACAGCTTTAACGGCAGCTTCGTCGCAACCGGCACCAATGCCCTTAATAACTTCTGCCTTTACAACATTTCCGTTTTCATCGACAAAAGCTTTGATATAAACTCTACCTTGGACACCGGCACGCTTTGCTATTTCAGGATAAATAATTCTTTTCTGAATAGCTTCAATACCACCTATTGGCTCGGGTTGTTCTTCAACAGCAACGAAGAAAACAGCCTCTTCTTCTTCTTCTTTAGCCTCTTCTTTAGGTGGTGGTGGCGGAGCTGATGTCACCTGCTCGTTTACATCGAGTTCGGTTTCCCCAATTGCTATATCCTCCAATACATCTTCGGATGGAGCTTCGATCGGAATTGGCGGCTTTGGAGGTGGAGGAGGAGCCGCTTCCTGTTTAGTATTTACTACATCCTCAACGTTTACCAATTCTTGCGCCGCTTCAAGTTTTACATCTTCTTTCTTCATCTCAGGGAAAAACTTGAAGGCAAGAATTATGACAGCCAGAGAGATAATAATACTAATCTCAAAAACTCTCTTATACTGTCTCCTTAGATCTGCCTTTGGATTTTTCTTTAAAGCCACAATTTATCTCCTATTTACACATTTAGCCTTAGCAAACTTAAAAAATTGAGAGTGAATAGTCAATTTGTTTTTCCTCTTTTACCTCTCATATTTTAAATTGTTTCTGCTCTTTTACAGTATTTAAAAATTTATGTATAATAAATATTCCCACCGTACCTCCAGTAATGTCAAAAATCAAATCGAATATATCGCAATACCTGCCTGGAATAAACGCCTGGTGTATTTCGTCAATTGAAGCATAAATAGTAGTAAACCAAAATGTAACGCTAAATGGTCTTTGTGCAAATTTGTAAATTTTATTCTGGAAATGGACAGTAAGTGTCAACAACATAGATAAGATAAGGTATGCGATGAAATGTTGTAATTTATCCTGCCATATAAATATTTGAGGTAATTTATCAGCGGGAATTGTTGTTAGAGAAAATAGAAATAACCAATATATTAAAAGTGGCGTGTAGACATAAAGACGCGGATTATTTCTCAATATTTGGTAAAAACGTATCAATAATGAATTTGATTGCATAAGGAATTTTTTCCGTTATATCATTAGCTGTGAAACCGTAAATTGTTTTTTCTTGAGCTAGCAAATCAGCAGCAAGACTGTGTAGATAGACACCTGCTATGGCCGAAGCTTCTATGTTGCTGGATTGTGCAACGAACGAAGCGACGAGGCCTGTTAAAATGTCGCCTGTTCCGAATTTAGCCATTCCTTGATTACCAATTGTGTTAATAAATACTTCTCCGGCAGGATTAAATATAATTGTAGGAGCACCTTTCAGAACAAGATGGCATTTATTCGTTAAAGCAAATTTTTTCGCCTTTGGTATTAGATCTGATTTCAACTCTTCAATTGTAACACTGACAAGATTGGCAAATTCTCCGGTATGCGGTGTCAATATACAATTCTTCAGTTCTAATTTTGAGTTTTTCAGTGCAATAATTGCATCTGCATCAATAACGAATTTTTTATTGCTATAGCTCTTAAGAATTTTTATTACAGCATTAATTGTTTCAGGTTCGTGTCCGAGTCCAGGTCCAATTGCAATTGCATCTGCCCATTTTATTTTTTCTTCAAGCTGAGATAATGCATTTTCAATTAAAAAGCCTTTCTGATCATCATTATACGAAAATACAATCGCCGAACCGAGTTTTATACGAATCATTTCTGCAATTGAATCTGGTACGGCCAGAACTACTGCACCAGCTCCCGCCCTCAGAGCCGATTCCGAAGCCATCACAGCAGCTCCTGGTAAATTCTTAGAACCAGCAATTAGCAACACCTTCCCTGCTGAATATTTGTGTACATCCCGTTTCTTTTCTGGCAAATTCAGGAAAGCATCTTCAGGTTCGATTAAGTAAGTATCTGTTTCCAACTGATTGTAATATTCTGACCCAATTCCAATCGAGCCTTTTACAACTTTACCACAGTGAGTATAACCCCTGCCATAAAAAAGCCCCGACTTGTATTCTGAAAGTGCTACAGTCAAATCGGCATTAAAAACAACACTACCGTATCCGGTGTCAACATCAAGTCCGGTTGGCAGATCGATGGCCACTTTATAAGCATCGATAGTATTTAATTTTTCAACTATCGATTTATACGGCTCTCTTAATTCTCCTTTACTACCCGTACCCAGTATAGCATCAACGATAACATCGGCGGTATTTAGTACGGAAAGGTCGGATAGCTTTTTGTACTTTATTAATTTTGAATCGGGATAATATTTGATTAGATTTTTCAGAACCTCAAAGTTCAAAAGTGCATCGCCTTTCAATTCTTTGTCATCTGCAAGTGCAACTACATTGACTCTGTAACCATTTATTAAGAGTTGGCGTGCAAGCGCAAATCCATCTCCTCCATTATTACCCTTACCCGCAACAATACCGAATACCATCTTTTCGGAGAGGACAAAGTGAGATTTAATCTGTTCTAAAATACTCCGTGCAGCATTTTCCATTAAAACCGTTCCGGGCAAACCGAGCTTTTCAATCGCAAACCTATCTGCGCTTCGTACTTGTTGGGATGTAAATAATGGAATCATAACTTTAACCAACAGCAATGCTGATGATTCTTAAAAGCAAGTCAGGAAATATTCCAAATAATAATACAAAAAGTGCTGAGATGACAATTGCAGATAAACTATAAGGACTGACGTTTAAGCTTAATTCTTTTTGAGGTTCCTTGAAATAGATATATACAACAACTTTAAGATAGAAATAGACGCTAATTACACTCGACAGTGCACCGACGATTGCCAACCACGTTAGACCACCTTCAATTGCCCCGAGAAATACATAATACTTACCGAAGAACCCTGCAAGCGGAGGAATGCCCGCCAGAGCAAACATAAAAAGCGACATAACTGCCGCAAGGAAAGGACTGCGAGAATTCAATCCCGCGTACGAATCGAGATCCAGATTAGTATCCAATTCGCCCTCAAGTACGGATATGACAGCAAACGCTCCGATATTCATAAAAGTATATGCAGCAAGATAAAAAATAATACCACTTATACTTTCTACATTGTTAGCAGCAAGACCTATGGACATATAGCCAGCATGTGCAATTGAAGAATATGCCAGCAGTCTTTTCAAATTACTTTGAGATAGTGCAATAATACTTCCAGCTATCATCGATAGAGTAGCAATTATTGCAAAATACGGCTGTAAAACATTATTTCCATTTACAGGAAAGGAAAGTGCAAGAAAGATTATAAGGACAGCGAAGGCTGCTGTTTTACCAGCCGTGGACATTAATCCAGTTACTGTAGTCGCTGCTCCCTGATAAACATCGGGCACCCACATATGGAATGGTACAGCTGCTATCTTAAAACTGAAGCCCACTACCAAGAGTAATACACCTGTCCAGAATAAGATATTTCCTTGCAATGAAAAGATTTTATCCACTATTGAATAGATACTCGTGGTTTGGGTTGAACCGTAAACCAGAGCTAATCCATAAAGAATAAAACCAGATGCGAAAGCTCCTAAAAGAAAATATTTCAATGCAGCTTCGTTTGCGGTTAATTTCTTTCTGTTAATTCCGGCAAGAATATAAAAACAAATCGACATCAATTCGAGCCCCATAAAAATCATTATCAAATCTTGAGTGCTTGCCATCAACATCATTCCAAGAACCGAAGATTGTATCAAAATATAATATTCACCGTAATAAGTACCGTATTTTTTGAGATAATCTGCAGAAGCCAGAACAACAAGCATTGCGGCGATATTAAAAATAAAATTAAATATAGCAGACTTTCCCCCTATGCCTATCATACCGCCGAAAAGCATTGTCTGATCATTTATATTCCAGAGCGATATGATACCTGTTGCCAAAAAAGCAACGGCGGAAAACCAGGGTAAAAATTCCTCGCTGCGTTTTAATGATATTTCTATAATTATCGATATTAATATAGTAGCTCCCAACAAAACGAAGGGAAGCATCATTAAATATTCTTGATTACTTGTAGGCATAATTACTCTATAAACAAAATGTCTTCGTTGGTTTCTTCAATAATTAATTTATGATTTTCTTTTATGTGCAAAACTAATTTTCTGTGATTCTGAAAATCAAAAATATCTTTACCATCCTCAACAACAACTAATTTAATAGTTTCAAATTCTGTGACCACTTCTTCGAGACTTGGATATTCAAAAAAATAAATTTCAGTAAAATAATCATGCTTATTGTAGCATGCTTCTTTTCTTTGATGGCTGAAGTCCATTATAATATCGTTTTCTACAACTGCTTTAAGAATGTCTGCTTTGAAGGGAAGAAGCACTCTGTTACCATAATGAAGCCCATTGATATTATTTTTCAAGACCTCATCTAATGTTCTCATTTTAACCTCGACCATAATAAGCAATTAACCATAAAATTGTAAATAATGGTAACAAAATCGGAATTGAATATTTAATTAAATATCCAAAGAAACTGGGCATTTTAATGCCTGCTCTTTCGCAGATCGATTTAACCATGAAGTTTGGACCGTTGCCAATATAAGTCATTGCACCAAAAAATACGGCCGCAACAGAGATTGCCTGCAAATACAAGGGATGCGACCAGGCAAACTCGCTCACGTGTTGTTTTATTGTTACATCCAGGCCATACTTGCCCAGCGCGGCACTAAGGAAATTCAAAAACGTGGGAGCATTATCAAGGAACGCTGATAGCGAACCAGTAGCCCAGTAAAATATTCCAGCGTTTAATTGCTCGCCATACAATTTAGCTTCGTAAGAAATTAATTGAAGCGCAGGTATCATAGTGGCAAAAATTCCGATGAAAAGATAAGCCACTTCCCTGATCGGTTCGAAATTAAATTCATTCTTTTCGAGTATTTCTTTATCCGCTTTTTTGTACGAAAGATAAACAATTGTAAACATTATGATTTCTCGTATACCAATCGGTAAAGGAGCCAACGAAGGCACCCAATTAAAAATTTTAGGATCGATAAATACCGAAATTAAAATTACCAATAAATAGATTAGATTTTTTGTGCCTTTGATTTCTATCTTACCAGTATATTCAGTGTCAGTCTCCGCAGCTTTATTCCTTGAATCAATTATATAAAATATTGCCATCAAAACAATTAATGTGGGTAACCATAAGTACCAGATATGTACAATGAACCAGAAGAAATCGACACCTCTTAAAAATCCAAGGAACAATGGTGGATCGCCAATTGGAGTTAATGCACCGCCAATATTACTTACAGAAAAAATAAAGAAAATTATGTGATAAGGTTTAATTCTGTTTTTGTTAATGCGAATGTACGGACGTATCAATAGCATTGATGCGCCTGTGGTTCCTATTATATTTGCAATAACTGAGCCAAATAGAAGCAAAATAATATTGAGTATCGGTGTTGATTTTCTGTCAATTTTTATATGTATACCACCTGAGGCTACAAACAACGATGAGAGTAGAGCAATAAAAGAAATATACTCGGCAGCTGTATGCAATAAGGAATGAGTATCATTTAATAAAACTAAATAATAAAATGTAGTAATACTTCCCAGTCCGATTGCAATTTTAGGATAATTTTTTTCCCAGAAGTGATGATAAAAAAGAGGACCTGTTGCAATCATGATCAACAGAACAATAAACGGAATAACCATCCATGGATTGGGCAAGGCATGAGACACTTCCGCATCCGAAGCAAAAATATCTTTCGATAAAAGAAGTGGTAACAAAAATAATTTTTTCATCTTTTCATTATTTAATTAATGACGTATACTCTGAAATCTGTCTCAATACTGAATCAACCGAAATCTGAGTCATATTTAAAAAAGTTGAAGGATAAACCCCAATCCATACGATAAAAATGAGAATAGGTATTAATACGATCATCTCACGTTGTGTTAAGTCAGTAAGCTGTTCTTTCAAAGCTGGATTTTTTACTTCACCGAAAACAACTCTTTGATACATCCATAATAAATAGACCGCTGCAAAAATAACTCCAGTAGCTGCAAAAACAACGTACCACCAACTATTGAGTACACCAGACTTAAAGGCTCCGAGTAAAATCAGGAATTCACCAATGAATCCATTTAAACCTGGCAACCCGATCGAAGAAAGTGAAACGATCATTAATATAGTAGAATAGAGAGGTACTATTTTAGCAATTCCACCATAGTATGCAATATCTCGTCTATGAGTTCGTTCGTAAATAGCGCCGACCAGCAAGAATAAGGCGCCGGTTGAAAGTCCGTGATTGATCATTTGAATTACAGCACCCTGTAGCGCTTCAGCATTGAATGCAAAAATTCCAAGTACAACAAATCCAAGATGAGACACCGATGAATATGCCACCAATTTTTTCATATCCGGTTGTACCATCGCAACCAGAGCTCCGTAAATTATACCAATTACCGCAAGTATCGATATAATCGGAGCGTATTCTATTGCCGATTGCGGGAATAAAGGCAAATTAAAACGTACCAACCCGTATGTACCCATTTTCAAAAGAACACCTGCCAGAATTACGGAACCTGCGGTGGGAGCTTCAACGTGCGCATCAGGCAGCCAAGTGTGTAAAGGGAACAATGGGACTTTAATTGCAAAACTTAAGAAGAAAGCCAGAAACATCCAGTTTTGAATATCTCTCGCTATAGTCGGAGCAACTTTATAAAGCTCGAGCAGATTGGTTGTAAAAGTGCCCGTTTGATTGGCAGCGTAAACAGCCAGCCATATAATAGCAACAAGCATTAATAAACTTCCGAACATCGTATAAAGGAAAAATTTCACGGAAGCGTATATTCTTCTCTCTCCTCCCCATATTCCAATAATAAAATACATCGGTATAAGCATCGCTTCCCAGAAAATATAAAACAGAAATAAGTCGATCGAAATGAACACTCCTATCATTCCTGCTTCGAGAAACAGCATGGAGAAAGTAAACATCTTAACATTCTTTTCAATAGCTTTCCATGTAGAAAGCAAAGTCAATGGTGTCAAAAACGTGGTCAATAATACAAGTATTAATGAAATTCCGTCAACTCCGACAAAATAACTGACGTTTAAACTTTCAATCCAAACTGATTGGTAAGTAAATTGGAATCCCGAATTAGTAGAGTCGAATCCAGCATAAATTGAAAGAGAAATAAGAAATGTAATCAAAGAGACAATCAATCCTGTCCATCTAATTAATTTCTCATTTTCCTTGTTGAAAAAGAGGACAATGATGCTGCCGACAATCGGGGTGAACAATAAATATGTTAATATATAACTGGATTCCATAATCTATATCGTGTTATTTATAAACTCATAATAAGCCATAGGAGCGCTATGGCAATACCAATCATCATGATAAAAGCGTAGAATTGGACGAAGCCGTTTTGAACTTTTCTGATTACTCCCGATATGCCACCTATTACACGCGCTGTTCCGTTTACGAGTCCATCTATTACAGCTGCATCTGTAAATTTCCAAAGAAATTTTTCTGAACCTTTTTGAATTGGCTGAACTACAGCAGCTTCGTACAATTCATCCACATAGTATTTATTCAATAAAATTCTATAAAGAGCGGCAAACTTTTCAGAGAGTTTTTGAGCAATTTCGGGTTTCTTCGTATAAATATGTAATGCTAAATAAATTCCTGTCAATGCAAGTGCTATAGATAGAGCCATTAGCATTATTTCTTCGAAATGCGTATGAAAACCGTAAATCGATAATTTTTCGAGGGCAGGCTGGTATACCGGCTCAAGCCATATTTCGAAAAGATTTCCGTGCTCACCTGAAAATACTTCCGGTATTCCAACATAACCTCCCACCACCGATAAAAAAGCCAGAATAATTAAAGGAACCGTCATTACAGCTGGTGATTCGTGAGGATGCACTTCGTGGTGATTGAATCTTTCTTTTCCTAAAAAAGTCAACGAGAAAAGTCTGAAAATATAAAATGCCGTCAACATTGCAGTAATTGCGCCGACAATCCAGTAGAATAAACCGCCATTGGCATATGAATACCAGAGAATTTCATCTTTGCTGAAGAAACCAGAAAATCCGGGAAAGCCCGAAATTGCCAGCGCTGCAATCAAAAACGTTATATATGTTCTCGGCATATATTTTTTTAATCCGCCGTAATGGCGAATGTCCTGCTGCTCGTGCATTCCATGAATCACAGATCCGGCGCCGAGAAATAAGAGAGCTTTGAAGAATGCATGGGTCATGACATGGAATATCGAAGCACCAAAAGCACCAACACCTGCACCAAGAAACATATACCCTAGTTGGCTGACCGTCGAATATGCCAATACCTTTTTAATGTCGTTTTGTACCAATCCAATTGTTGCCGCAAAAATTGCAGTAATCAGTCCAATTACAGCAACAACAGTCATTACACCAGGAGCTGATGCAAATATAACTGAGACACGAGATACCATATAGACACCCGCAGTAACCATCGTAGCTGCATGTATCAATGCTGATACCGGTGTTGGACCTGCCATTGCATCTGGAAGCCATACGTAGAGAGGTATTTGAGCAGATTTACCCGTTGCCCCGATAAATAAAAATAATGCGATCAAACTAAATGTCGTTTCTGATACTGGCAATGAGGCGGCTTTGCTAAAAACTTCGTTAAATACCAGCGAATCGAATGTAGAGAAAATCAAAAACATGCCGAGCAAGAAACCAAAGTCTCCAATCCTGTTAACCACAAATGCCTTTTTAGCAGCTTCGGCAGTAGTTCCTTTCTCGAATTTCCTGTCGTACCAAAATCCAATTAGCAAATAAGAACAAAGGCCTACTCCTTCCCATCCAAGAAACAAAAGCACAAAATTATCCGCAAGGACTAAATTCATCATAGCAAAGATGAATAGGTTCAAATAAGAGAAGAAACGCCAGAAGCCTTTATCACCATGCATGTAACCGATCGAATAGACATGAATCAAAAATCCGACACCGGTTACAATCAAAGCCATTGTAAGAGAAAGCTGGTCGATCAGATAAGCCGCATTAATTTTTAGACCTGCAACAGAAATCCACGTAAATAATTCAATTGTTTTCGACCTCTCTTCTGCAGGCAAGCCGATCGTTTCAATAAAAGCGAGAACTGTTATAAGGAAACTAATTCCTACGGTGCCGCTGCCAATTATACCGATTATTTTTTCATTTTTAATCTTTCTGCCGAACAGTCCGTTAATCAAAAACCCGAGCAACGGAAATACAACAGTTAAATAGATTAAGTCGATCATTAATACCTTACCATTTGAAAATATTGATTTCGTCTATATTGACCGTAAGTTTATTACGGAAGATTGCAATAATAATTGCAAGTCCGACGGCTGCTTCTGCGGCTGCCACTGTCATCACAAAAAAAACAAATACCTGTCCTGCAGGATTTCCCAAATACGATGAGAAAGTAACCAATGCCAGATTTGCTGAATTGAGCATTAATTCAATCGACATAAAAACAACAATGGCATTTCTCCTCAAAAGTACACCTGTTACACCTACAGTAAACATAAATGCACTTAGTACAAGGTAGTACTCCATTGGTATATTTGACATTTTACCTACTCCACAGGAATTTATTCAAGTTTTTTCTTAGCCAGAATCAGCGCTCCGATGGTAGCAGCCAGCAATAGGAAGCCCGCAACTTCAAACGGAATTATGTAATTGGTATAAAGTTCTCTTCCGATTGATTGGATTGTTCCAATTTCTACACTTTTCATTAAGTCAGGTGATATGCTTCTTGATGGAGCTCCATAAAAAATTATATATGCTACCTGAAGAAAAACGAAAATCGAAATTCCAATTGCAAAATACTTCAATATTTTTTTTTCGCTGAAAATTTTGGCTTCGCTATCCGTACGCAACAGCATTATAACAAAAAGGAAAAGCACCATAATAGCACCGGCATAAACGATAATCTGGGCGACAGCAATAAACTGAGCATTGAGCAATAAATAGAGCCCTGCCAGCGCAAAGAAGTTGAGAACAAGAAAGAGAGCGCTTATTACCGCATTCCTTCTTGTAATCATCATTATTGATGAGACTGACGCTATCAACGCCAGAATTATAAAAAGAGCTAATTCCATTTAAGGTGTATTCCTGTATATCATTCTGGGAAATGGTATTGCTTCTCGTAAATGCTCAAGTCCGCAGATCCAGCTAACGGTTCTTTCTAATCCAAGTCCAAATCCTGAATGAGGAACCGAACCGTATCGGCGCAGGTCGAGATACCACTCGAAATATTCTTGTGGTAGATTATGTTCTTTTATTCTGGAAATAAGCGTATCGTAATCGTCCTCTCTCTGGCTACCACCAATAATTTCCCCGTATCCTTCAGGTGCAAGTACATCGACAGCAAGAGCAAGTTTAGGATTTTCAGGATCTCTTTTCATATAAAATGCTTTTACTTCAGCCGGATAGCGGTGAACCATGACAGGTCGATCGAACTGTTCTGAAATAATAGTTTCGTCAGCACCTCCGAAATCGTCTCCCCACTTGAAATCGACGCCGTTCTTCTTAAGAATTTCAACTGCTTCGTCGTAAGTAATTCTCGGGAAAGGACGTATTACTTTTTCTAATCGGGAGGTATCGCGCTCGAGTTCTTTGAGTTCTTCTTTCCTTTCTTCAAGGACAGTCTGCACAATATACTCTAAAAATTCCTCTGCAAGATCCATATTATCGTTCAAATCATAAAAAGCCATTTCGGGCTCAACCATCCAGAACTCGGTGAGGTGTCTTCGAGTTTTCGATTTTTCGGCTCTGAATGTTGGACCAAAAGTATAAACTTTTCCCAGAGCCATAGCACCACTTTCAGCATAAAGCTGACCGGATTGTGTCAGGTAGGCTTTCCCTAGGTCAAAATAATCCATTTCAAAGAGAGTAGAAGTGCCTTCGCACGCATTTGGAGTAATAATTGGAGCGTCAAAAAGTGTAAATCCACGTGAATCGAAAAAATCGCGAATGGCTTTAACAATCCGATGCCTTATTTTAAGAATTGCTACCTGCTTTTTTGATCTTACCCACAAATGACGATTGTCGATCAAAAATTCGATACCGTGTTCTTTTGGGGTTATCGGATACTCCTGGGACATTGAAATCAATTTCAGATCGGTGACATCGAGTTCATAACCACCGATAGCACGTTTGTCCTCTCTTATTGTGCCTTTAACTTCGAAAGAGGATTCTTGTGTGATTCTGTCGGCTAAATCAAAAATTTCGGGAGAAACGTTCCCTTTAAAAACGACGCACTGGAGGTAACCCGAGCCGTCTCTCATTATAAGGAATTTAATTTTTCCGCTTGAGCGTTTGTGGTAGAGCCAGCCTTTTAAGCTGACTTCTTCGCCGACGTGCTTTCCTAAATCTTTAATATAAACAGTAGGTCTCATTATCTGGAAATTCTCGAAAAATTATAATCAAATATAATGAAGTGATTTATTATAATGCAAAAAAAGATAACTCTCTGTTCACTCTTCTATCAATTCTGTATAAACCTTTTTACCGAAAACTTCCTCGAATAGATTTTTCCTGCGTTCTAAATTCCACAATTCGATAGCAGGTTCAATCCCTTTTTTGTGATTAACAATAATTTTTACCTTCTTCGGCTCAATCACTGCATTTAACTGTTTTACGATTTTCCTGTGTGTCCTGTCGAACGAATCGGCAATCCTGAGTATCGACGCAAGTTTTTTTATTATTGTCCTGGTTTGTTCATTTAACTTCATAAATTCAGGATGACCTGGCTTGGGATGACTTTTTCTGTGATAACGAGCCGTATGTGCTATTATATCGATTTCATTTTCCGAAAAGCCGAGTAGCTCGCTGTTCTTTATAATATAATAGCTATGATGGTGGTGATTTGTGTGCGCAATATGATAACCGACGTCGTGAAGAATTGCAGAGGCTTCGAGAAACTCCCTGCATTCGGGTTTAAGTTTATGGATTGGCATAAGATCGTCATAAAGCTGAAGAGCAAGTTGCGAAACGTGGATGCAATGCTCCCTGTCGTATTCGCATTTTTCTGCAAGATGCATAACAGCTTCTTTACGAATATCCGTGAGCACTGGTTTCGATTTTTCCGAAGCACTTTTTTGTAAGGTATCAATAATGATTCCTTCACGCAGCGCATAACCGGAAATGGTCATTTCTTTGATCTCGAGCAATTTGAATATGGTCTCAAGTATAATAACACCAGCTGGAATTATGTCTGCTCTTTTTTCGTCCAACCCTTTTATTTTTTTTCTTTTTTCGGTTGTGCTGTGGGATAAAACTTCGTCGATAACATCTTTTAACTCGCTTTTTGTAAAAGTAAAATTATTCAGTATGGTCACATCGTTCGATTTCTTCTTTTGAGCATTTATCATTAATCCACATGACATTATAGTGCCCGATGTACCAACAATTTTTTCAAGACGAAATTGTTTCAATTGATTTGTCACAGGATAAATTTCGCCTTCGACCCATCTTCTGCAAGCTTCGATGCGTGATGGAGTAAGCTTAAAATCGGGGAAGAACTTTTCGGAGAGCCTTACCGCTCCCAATTTCATACTAACAGAGAAATCGATATGCCCTTTAAGACCAACAACAAATTCAGTGCTCCCGCCGCCAATGTCTATGACTAATGTCCTGCTGTTATAAATAGGGAGAGCTTTCAAAACTCCCAGATAAATTAAACGTGCTTCTTCGTGTCCACTTACAACTTCTATTTCGATTCCGGTTTTTTCCCTTACCAGTTCAATAAACTCATTGCTGTTGTGCGCCTCTCTAACGGCGCTTGTGGCAACTGCTCTTATAATTGCATTATGCGAAACTGCTATCTCCTTAAATCGCACCAGACAATCGACAGCTCTCTTCATTGCAGTCGGTAATATTTTTTTAATATCCGTACTGCTACCCTCACCCAATCGGATAACTTCTTTTTCCCGATCAATAATTTCAAAATTTCCTTTGTTTTTAATTTTTACTACAATGAGGTGAAACGAATTTGTACCGATATCGATTGCCGCCAGATTTTTATTTATCATTGTTTTTATCCGATGTATTTAAAATTGAATTGCACAGAGTAATAACTTCGTCAACTCTAATATCAGAAACAAAATCGGACTTTCGTAAAAAAAATTTATTATTGCCCAGAGGTGCCCAATTGAAGGGGTTCGTCGGTCCGAAAAGAGAAATTTGAGGTGTATCGGTAGCTCCGGCCACATGCATTATTCCTGTATCATTTGTAATAAAAAGGTCGCTCATTGAAATCAGAGCTGCAATCGTAGGAATACTTCTGTTTATAAAATATCCCACTTCGAAATTGAGATTACTTTTAAGGAAATCAATTTCATGCTTATCGGCGCTGCTTCCGGTAATATAAATTCGTGCATTAAACCTTTCTTTTATATACTTAATTAGTTCCAGAAAATTTTCCATTGGCCATCTGTTTTGAGGTTTGCCAGCTCCTACATGAAACCCGATCAGTTTTTCCCCTTTAAGCTTTCTTGTAAATTCCTCAGCTTTATCGATATCATTTTTATCAAACTCAATGTGAGATTTAAATTCATTCGTCGAAATGCTGAAAGGTCGGAGAATGTCGAGAATAAAATCTGAAACATGCGCGTCGGGATTTTTACGCCAATCGAGATCTATACGATAATTAAATAAATACGAAATATGATTTTCCTTACCATTCAAAGAGGCAGGGCCTATCTTAATTCCACTGTTTGAAAACGCAGCCAATATACAACTGGTTTTCGATATTGCAACAGTAGCCGGTACAATTGCAATATCATATTTTTTTCTTAAAACACGGAATAATTTTAGAAGGTAGAATGGACTGAATATTTTTTTCTTGTCAAAAACAAAGAGTCTGTCGATGAATTTATTTTTTGTTACTGCGTAAAAATTGTCAGGGCTTGCAATCAATGTTACTTCCGACTCGGGAAATGATTCTTTGACTGCTCTGAAAAGAGAAACACTTGCCAGCATGTCGCCAAGTTGATTATGCTGTCGTACAATCAAAATTTTTTTTGGTAAGCCGAGATTATAATCGTTCAGCCTTTCGGCCGAAAAATATTTTTTTAGGAATGATTCAAATGGATTTTTCTTTTGATGAGACATCAGGGATTACTGTTTTCTTTCGGTTTAATTTCTTCGAATTTTGCTTCTATTACGTCTTCTTTATTGATTTTATATTTTGAATTCTTTCCTCCTCCTGAATTATTTTCTTTTGCATTGTCAGATGTAAGCACACGATAGACAGTTTTAATCAGGCGGTAAATTATCGATACTATTAATATCCATATAATTATTCTTAAAAAATTAATCATTATTTCTCGCCTCCGGTTTGAAATATTCGATAAATCCTCTATCTTCTCTGAAAATTTGTTCATATAGTTCGTCGAAATCTCTTTCGTTATTTACAAAATCAATTTCTGAGGTATTGACAATTAGTAGAGGAGTTTGATTGTATTTGAAAAAGAAATTGTTGTAAGCTTCGGCTAATTCGACAATATAAGCTCGAGTCAGGTGTTTTTCTATCGGTCTGGCTCGTTTTTTAATATTGTGCATCAAGCGGTCGATGCTCGCCTGCAGGAATATTACCAAATCTGGTTTCGGAATATCTCGTTCTAATAACGGGAAGATCGACTCGTAGAGTTTTAATTCCTCACCCTGCAAATTTAGATATGCAAATATTCTATCTTTATCGAAGATGTAATCCGAAACAATATACCGGGTAAATAAATCTTGTTGATTGAGCTGTTGTTGCTGTTTGTAGCGGTTTACCAAAAAAAACATTTGCGTCTGGAAAGCATATCGATGACGGTCTTCGTAGAATTTTTCGAGGAAAGGGTTTTCCTGAAATTCTTCGAGAATAAGATTCGCATTGAGTTTTTCGGCAAGCATTTTGGCAAGTGTTGTCTTACCCGCACCGATAACTCCTTCAATTGCAATATATCTGATATCCTGCACTGCTAAGCCTTATATTAAAGTTGAATCGTGTTTACCAATAATATATCGCTCGAGATTTGAGAAATCAATTTCTCGTAATTTTTTCTTTTGACCGGGGGGTACAAAGTCGGGTGCAATTTCCAGAAGAGGAACAATCACAAAATCCCTTTTGAAGACTTCGGGATGTGGAATAGTAATATTCCCCGTGTCGTAAATCAGAGTGTTGAGGAAAAGAATATCGAGGTCAATTTCGCGCGGTCCCCATTTAATGCCTTCATCTTTTCTGCCCAATTCCTTTTCGATACTTTTTAGAAATTCAAACAATCCAATGACTCCAAGTCCCGTGTCGATTTCGATGACCGCATTATAAAAATTCTCCTGATTAGGATTGCCATAAGGCTTACTTTCATAGACCGAAGATGCTGCAAGCACTTTACAACTTTCGTGCTCTTTGATTTTTTTTACTGCTTCTCTCAGATACTGAAGGCGATTACCTTTATTCGAGCCGAGACCGATAAAGATATTATCTACCATTTTCCTTTATTACCTCCGCTTCGACGTAATCAATAACTCCACCAACCGGGACGTGGTGTTTTCTCACACGCACGGCAATTTTTTTTATCGAAGGATATTTTTCCAATAAACCATCAGCAATGATTGTGGCCAGAGTTTCAATTAAATACAATTTTTTTTTATGAACCAGGCTATTTATGTATTTATAAACTTCGTCGTAATTGATTGTAAGTTTCAAGTCGTCACTTGCAGCAGCTTCTGAAAAATCGGTATAAATATCAACGTCGGCTTCAAACTTTCCTCCAATATTTTGTTCTTCTTTTAATGCGCCGTGATATGCATAAAAAACCGCGTTCTTCAGTCGTATGATATTCGTCATAAATTAACTTTGCTCCTTCTCACATAAAAATATTTAATCAACCCTTTAAAATTAGCAAATAATATACCGATAAGCACCAAAGAACTACCAATAATTACTTTTTGCGAAAGATATTCATCCAGAATCAACCATCCGAGTAAAACGGCAATTATCGGCGTTATGAAAGCGCTCAGTGAAAGAATTACAACATTCATCCTTTTTAATAGCCAGTAATATGTTGTAAAAGTGATTACTGTCCCGAAGAATGCAAGATATAAAATAGAGCCTATCGATTTTTCGTCGAATATCCAATGTGCTGGATTCTCGAAAATAAATGCAACTGTTATCAATACAATTCCCGCAATCAACAGAGGTATAAAATTTAACGACAACGGATGCAAATGTTCACCATATTTTTTCATAGCGACAGCAATAAAAGCCTGCATCATCGAGCTGGCAAGCACAGCAATTGTACCCCAAAAGTAGTTCGTAATTTCGATATTGATGTTTTCAGAAAAGATTATCAAAATGCCCACAAATCCAAGAACAACTCCTGTTAGTTGACTTAAGCTTATCCGATTTTTTGGTAGCATTAAACGAGAAAAAATAATTACACCAAACGGCATTATTGCAAAGAGTATGGAAGCAAGTCCAGAGGGAATAAATTGCTCGGCCCAGTAAACTAGTCCAAACGGAATTATAAAAGAAAAGATTGCCAGCATTAAATAAATCTTTGCTGATTTTTTATCAACTTGAAAAACAACATTATTAATTTTCATCAAGACAAATATGAACACAGAAGCCAGCAGAAAACGGATACCAACCGATATTATTGGATCTATCGAGTCGAGCCCCAATCGTATTGCCAGCCATGTAGAGCCCCAAATTATACAGATAACTATGTAACCGAGTACAATCTTTAGATTTTCCAAACTTTATTCCTTCATATAAATTAAGCCAAGAGCTCTCCCTGACATTTTTCCGTCTCTTCGGTAAGAGTGGAGCAAATCTTTTTCGTTAAATGTACAACCTTCATAAACTTCGATGTTCAATTCTCGAATTTGATAATCAACCAAAACATCGAGGCATACTTGTCGCAAATCCAGGTAATATTTCCCATTGTTTTTCGATAAATATTTTTCATCGAATTGAGATGCTACATCCAGACCGACTTCATAATTTTCTTTCGATATTGAGGGACCAATATATACAAAGAGTGAATCGACCTGAGTATTGAATTTATTTATTAAAAGATCGAGAGTTTTACCGAGAATATTTGCCTTTGTACCCCTCCAGCCTGAATGAATTCCTGCTATAACTTTATTTTTTTTGTCATACATAAAAATCGGGACACAATCTGCCGAAGAGATAGCCAGTGCAATTCTTGTATTGGTTGTAATCATTGCGTCGGATTCTCCTGCGAATCCACCTTTGTTAACAATTAGAATATGGTCCGAATGAACTTGCCTTTGATAAGCTACATTTTCAGGTTCAATACCTAAGGCTCCGAAAAACGCATCCCTGTTTTCTTTGACGACCTTTTCATCGTCACCTACGTTATACGACAGATTAAAATAAAATGGACCTTTTCTTCCGAGTCCTATTTTTGTTGAAAATCCGAAGACGATATTTTCAAATTTCTGAAATAATTTGCTCTGAATAATTTTTATCATAAATTCTTTTTAGGATAACAATATAAAAATAAGTTCTGCATAATAGAGAACAAAATTTATATCGATAAAATAATCCTTGACACTGGTAAAAGCGATAATTAAATTAAACAAGAGATTAACCTCTCATTAAATCCGGAGGGAAACATGAAAAAACTCATCTTATTTTTATTGATTGTAGGATTAATAAAAGCTCAGTCGGGAGTGAAAAAATTTTCTTATGAAGATTTTAAGAATCCCGAATTCTGCCGTTCGTGTCACAACGATTTTTATCAACAATGGAAACAGGCAATGATGTCTCAGGCATACACACATAAATGGGATGAAATTGAATATTTTAAATTGGCTGTGCCCCATGCAGAGAAAGACGAAAAAGTAGCTGAAGTAAAAGCGGGCTGTAATGGTTGCCATTCTCCAATTGCATACGTAGTTGGGGATACTCCACCTCCATTGCCTGAAAAAAATTCACGTGCAAATGAATCGGTGTCATGTGATGTTTGCCATAGTATAAAAGGCTATTCGGGAGATGTGCCATATAATTTCAATTACATAATCGAACCGGGTAAAATAAAATATACATCAAGGAAAAATACAGTCGATTCACCCGTTCATGAAATCGAAATTACAGAACTCCATAAGAGCGGTGATTTTTGCGGCATCTGTCACAACGAAAAAAGTCCTTATGACGTATGGGTAAAATCAACTCAACTGGAATGGAAAGATGGACCATATTACAAAGAAGGCGTACAATGTCAGGATTGCCATATGACTAAGAGTGAGATGAAAACTGCATCTATGGGACCTACTTATAAAGACGCCAAGCTTCATCTTTTCCACGGTGCTCACGACCCGGGCAAAATTCGCGGAGTTATAGAATTACGGATTAATCCCGATACACGCCAGGCTGAACCTGGAGAAACTGTAAAATTTACCTTAGCTCTTTTCAATCAAAAGACAGGTCATAAATTCCCAACCGGCTCGGTTGAAGACCGAATCGTATGGCTGCATGTTGAAGCAGTAGACGCAAATGGGAAAGTTTATCATTTACCGGTGGATAAAAAAGGATTTGAAGGAGAGGAATATACTATTGCAGACAAATCGCTGGCTTATCAGGATATGGGAATTGCGCTTAACATTCCTGACTTTAAAGGAGTCGAACGAGATGGTATACCATCAGGTGACAGAATTTTTAGAATGCCCTATTTCGACCCTAAAGGCAGAATGACAATTCAACAGTGGAACACCGCCTCACTCGGAGTAGACTACAGAATTGGCCCACGTGAGACTAAAATTGAAACATTTACATTCAATATCCCAAATGACGCACCGCCGGGCAAACTAACAGTTACGGCAGTTTTAAATTATCAGCTTCTGGTTAAACCGGTAGCAGATTTTCTCGGTGTACCGGAGGAAGAATCCAGAGTTGTGGAAGTTAACAGACACTCAACCGAAATTGAAATTTTACCATAAAAACGGGAATATTAAAATGAAAAGATTACTCTTTCTTTTTTTATTGCTCCTCTTTTCCGCTGAATTTATGTACGGTATCCCTGCTTTTGCAAGAAAGTACAGAATGAGTTGCCAAACATGCCATGCGCCCTTTCCAAAATTGAAACCTTACGGTGACGAATTCGCAGGTAATGGTTTTAGATTATCCGAAGAAGAAGCCCCTCGATATTACGTCAACACTGGCGACAACGATCTCTTTCTGATCAGGGAATTACCATTTGCTATAAGACTGGAAGGTTATACAACTTACAACATGAATAATTCGGATAAATTTGATTTTACTGCACCTTACATATTAAAATTACTTTCTGGCGGGGAACTATCGAATAAGATTTCTTATTATTTCTATTTCTTTTTTAGCGAGAGAGGTGAAATAGCAGGAATCGAAGATGCATTCTTGATGTATAACGACCTTTTTGGATACAACCTCGACATATATTTAGGACAATTCCAGATTTCCGATCCACTATTTAAAAGAGAATTGAGACTGACACTCGAAGATTATACAATATACAAAGCCAAACCCGCCTACGCCAGATCGGCTTTAACTTACGATAGAGGATTAATGATTACTTACGGCGCTCCCACAGGAACCGACATTATTCTGGAAATACTTAACGGCAATGGAATAGGCGAAGCAAATAATCTTAAAATATTCGATGACGACAAATACAAAAATTTCTTTATGCGAATATCGCAGGATATAAACAACAGTTTCAGGCTCGGTGCATTTGGTTATTATGGTAACGACGAAATTGAAGACGATTTTGGTTATAATTTTACAAATGAGTTTTATTCCTTTGGAACCGATTTTACTCTGACGTTTGAAAATCAATTGGAATTAAATTTTCAGTATCTATATCGGAATGACAAACAAGCCACTTATTTCAACAGAGACATCGCAACAAAAGGCGGAATGGCAGAATTAATTTATAGTCCAAATGGTGACGAAAGTAAATGGTACAGTGTGGCTCTTTTCAATTGGGTCGATTCAGAATGGAATGCGCTCGACTATAAAACTGCTACACTTAGTATTGGCCATTTGTTAAATCGAAATGTCAGAGTAATTGGTGAATGTACATACAATATAAAAGACGAGTTTGCTCAGTTTAGTCTCGGAATAATTTCTGCATTTTGATTAAAAAGTTCGGAGCTGTCTAAAAATGATCTCCGTCAAAGAAAAAGGAGATTAATTTCACATATTTTCACGAATTATTCAGCGAGCTTTTTACTTTCTGGACAGCTCCGAATTCATTTTTTTTCCTCATCTTTCAGTTTTTGCCCCTCGATTATTACAGAAGCAATGTATATGATAAATAAACCTACAGCCAGTACAAGTGCAGCTAAATCAATTATAGTGATAATTCTTCTCCCCAATAAAAATGGGAAAGCTCCAAAATAATATAGAATTGTATTCAAAATTATAATGAGCACTCTTACTTCGGTGGGACCTATTTTGTAATACGACAATCTGAAGATGCCCTGTATATATGTTCTGATATAAACGAGAATCGACATAAGGAAATAACTGAGTAATGCAATTAAAAGAAATTCAAAATGAGCATAAGGCGAAAGACCTATTCCAAAAGCAATGAAAATCATACTTACCGAATCGAGAGTGTGATCGATAAAAAAACCGTAGCGTGGTCTTTCGATATGCCGGAAACGAGCTACTGTGCCATCCAGGCTATCACCAAACCAATTAATAACAAGTCCTAAACTCGCCAGCCATAAATAATTCTTATTGTAATTTGTTAGATAATAACTGAGTCCTGTCAAAAAGGATCCAAACAATCCAAATAATGTTAACTTGTCGGGGGTTACGAATGCTGGCATTTTGGAGGCTAACCATTTTAGGGCTGGTCTTTCTAAAGGTCCTAATAAAATATCATTTATTCTTTCGTGTGGTTTCTGCATTGTTAATAATAATCTTATGAATTTAACAGATGAAATATAAGAAATACTTGTCACTTTACATTAAATTCACCCTAAAAGTTCAACTTACATTTTATAATTCAATTGTTATTTTATGCTTATGATTTGATCACAATTTTCTTTTTTTGACAATGTAAATTCATTTGTAGTTTAGAACAGCCATATCAGATGCCTGCGTGGTAAACTCCATCAAACCACCTTATTCTTTAAAACGAAAAAAGGATGATTTTTTTTCATCCTTTTTTTATGTGGGCAGAGACCACGCCTGCGGCGCGGTAAACTCCATCGAACCGCCTTATCCTTTAAAACGAAAAAAGGATGATTTTTTTTCATCCTTTTTTTATGTGGGCAGAGACCACGCCTGCGGCGTGGTAAACTCCATCGAACCGCCTTATCCTTTAAAACGAAAAAAGGATGATTTTTTTTCATCCTTTTTTTATGTGGGCAGAGACGGAATCGAACCGCCGACACAAGGATTTTCAGTCCTTTGCTCTACCGACTGAGCTATCTGCCCAAATTTAAATTGCCTTAGGCTATTAAATTGTGGCAACAAATCTATAGAAAAAGAGGAATAAAATCAAAACAATTTCATACAAAATTACATAACAAGTGCCATTATCGCTTTCTGTACATGTAATCTGTTTTCTGCTTCGTCAAATACAACTGAATTAGGCGAGTCAATGACTTCATCAGTTACTTCATCACCTCTGTGAGCAGGCAGACAATGCATAAACAGATAATCATCTTTGGCGAATTTAATTAGTTCATTATTGACTTGATATTTTTCAAAATGTTTACGACGTTCATTTGCTTCGGCTTCCTGACCCATACTTGCCCATACGTCGGTGTAAACAATATCGGCATCTTTAACGGCTTCTACTGGATCTGATGTAATTAATATTTTACTGCCCATATAATTGGCATTCTTCTTTGAATTCTCCACAATTTCTTTTTTCGGCATATATCCCGACGGCGAGGCAATAGCTATATCCATTCCTACTTTTGAACAGCCGTGAAGTAAAGAGTGGGCCATATTGTTTCCGTCCCCGATATATGCCAGTTTAAGACCCTGCAGCTTTCTTTTCTTTTCAAGAATAGTAAATAGATCCGTCAATACCTGGCAGGGATGAAGCAAATCTGTCAATCCATTTATTACTGGAATGTCAGCATATTTTGCTAATTCGATAACATCATCGTGCGAAAAAGTTCTGATCATTATACCATTCAAATATCTCGACAATACTTTTGCAGTATCGTGGATATTTTCAGATTTGCCTAGTTGCAGATCGTCAGGTCCAAAATAAAGTCCCAGTCCACCCAATTGGTAAATTCCTGTTTCAAACGATATCCTGGTTCTTGTCGAGCGTTTATGAAAAATCATCCCTAAAGTTTTTCCTTCCAATAGACGATGTGGTTCGCCCGTTAATTGTTTTTCTTTCAAAGACTTCGATAAGTCGAATATTTGATAAATTTCCTCAACTGTTAAATCGTTGATGGAAATAAGATCTTTCCCTTTCATATTAATTGCCATAGTTCACCTGAAATTTTGATTTTATACAAAAATAAAAAAAAGAATTAATTATGAAGGAATAATTCTCGTTCCGCAGTTATCTTTTTCAATTTCTTCCTGATTTGTTATGATGGCTTCGTTACCAGTTTTTTCGACGAACTGAATTGCAGCAAGAATTTTCGGTCCCATGCTTCCGGGCGGAAAGTGCCCGCCGTCGTATAATTTTTTGGCTTCTGTAACACTCAATTGATCCAGCTGCTTCTGGTCTTCTTTTTTATAATTGATATAAACTTTTGGTACATCCGTAATAATGTAGAAACGGTCGGCGTTAATTTCGCTGGCAAGTAAACCTGAGGCCAGGTCTTTATCGATAACCGCTTCGATAGCTTCGAGGTATTTGGTATCTTGATGCCAGTAAACCGGTATTCCGCCTCCTCCGACACCAATTACAATATGCCCCCTTTCTACCATTTCTTTAATTACCTGTTTATTCATAATGTCAACAGGCTTAGGTGAAGGAACCACTCTCCTCCATCCTCTTCCAGCTGGATCTTCTTTGAATATCCAGCCTTTTTCTCTGTTAAGGCTGCTGGCTTCTTCTTTAGAATAAAATCTTCCAATCGGTTTAGTCGGATTTTGAAATGCTGGATCGTTAATATCGATAAGAACCTGCGTAATGATTGCCAGGACGTTTCTTTGAATGTCGGTCTTGCTCATTGCATTACGCATTTGCCTTTCGATCATATAGCCGATTCCACCCTGGGAATCGGCCACACAGATATCGAGAGGCATTTTGGGAATATTAAATTGATTGTAGCCGGCTTCGTTTCTGAGTAGAATATTGCCAACTTGTGGTCCATTGCCGTGAGTTAGAACGAGGTTATAACCGTTTTTTAACAAACCTATTAATTTTTCACAGGTTTCGAGCGTATGCTTCTCTTGCTGCTCGATTGTTCCTGCTTCGTCCCCCCTCAAAAGGGCATTCCCGCCCAATGCGACAACGGCTATTTTATTCATAACAAACCTCTCGACCTTAGAACGGATTCGACAGTAACTTCTCCTTTCTCGTCGAGCTCATACATTACTCTTGTTGTAGGTTTATTGATTTTAAGAATTCGCCCCAGGTCGATTGGAGTACCGATTACAACCGAGTCACAATCAGTACGGTTAATTGTTTCTTCGAGATCTTTGATTTGTTGCTCGCCGTATCCCATAGCAGGAAGCAATTTGCCAATATTTGGATATTTTTTGTATGTATCGGCGATCGATTTAACGGTGTAAGGTCGTGGATCCACAATCTCTTTTGCATTCAATCTCTGAGCAATTACAGTACCAGCTCCATATTTCATCTCGCCGTGAGTTAATGTTGGACCATCTTCGACTACCAGAACGCGTTTGCCTGTTATTAATTCAGGTTTGTCTACCATAATGGGTGATGCAGCTTCGATAATCACTGCATTTGGATTTACATTGTGAACATTTTCTCTTACCGTTTCAATACCCTCTTTAGTTGCTGAATCGATTTTATTAATTATAACCGCATCTGCCATTCGAAGTGAAGTATTTCCTGGATAATATTTCAATTCGTGACCGGGGCGATGCGGATCGACCACCGTAAATGTAAGGTCGGAATGATAAAACGACATGTCATTATTGCCGCCATCCCACAGAATTATATCAGCTTCTTTTTCTGCTTGTCTGAGAATAGCTTCGTAATCGACGCCTGCATAAATCACACCTCCGCGTGCAATATGTGGTTCGTATTCTTCTCGTTCTTCAATTGTACATTCATATTTATCCAGGTCCTCATAAGAAGCAAAGCGTTGTACTTTTTGTTTGACCAGATCGCCATAGGGCATTGGATGACGTATTGCTACAACTTTTTTGCCCGCTTCGGATAATAATTTTACGATTTTTCTGGAAGTTTGAGATTTACCGCATCCAGTTCGCACAGCGAGTACCGAAATAACCGGTTTGCTACTTTTAATCATCGTTTCATTAGCACCCATCAACCTGAATGAAGCACCAGCAGCATTAACTATTGAAGCCTTTGTCATAACGTATTCAAAAGGGACGTCAGAATAAGCAAATACTACTTCGTCTGCTTTGAGCGTTCTAATTAAATCGACGAGTTCACTTTCGTCGTATATTTTAATACCGTCTGGATATAGTTTACCTGCGAGTTCGGCAGGATAAACTCTTCCATCGATGTTAGGGATCTGTGTTGCTGTAAAAGCAACCACATCGTAGTTTTCATTGTCCCTGAAATAGACATTGAAATTATGGAAATCGCGTCCCGCTGCCCCCATAATAATTACTTTTCTTTTAGTCATACTACACCTCTGTTTATTTATTCTACAGTTACGCTTTTAGCCAAATTTCTTGGTTGGTCTACATTCAATCCTTTCTTAACAGCCACGTGATAAGCAAGCAGCTGAAGTGGTATTACACTTAGAATCGGTTGAAGCATATTAATCGTTTTTGGTACTTTGATGACGTGGTCGACTAATTTTTCAATATAATCGTCCTCTTCGTTAACAATAGCCAGAATTCTTCCTTTACGAGCTTTAACTTCTTCTATGTTGCTTATAACTTTATCATAAACGGCATCCTTAGTTGCAATAAAAACCACCGGCATATTTTCATCAATCAATGCAATCGGTCCGTGCTTCATTTCTGCAGCGGGATATCCTTCGGCATGGATATAAGAAATTTCCTTCAATTTAAGCGCCCCTTCCAGCGCTACAGGAAAATTGTACCCACGTCCAAGATAAAGAAAGTTTCTGCACGACATATATTCTTCGGCAATTTTTTCGATCTGATCGTTCGATTCCAATATTTTTTTCACCTTATCCGGCAGGGACTGCAACTCGCGTATTATTTTTTGACCTTCAAGCAGGCTGAGATTTTTCTTGCGAGCAAGCAACAATGTTATCAAAGACAGAACCACCAGTTGAGATGTAAATGCTTTTGTTGAAGCTACACCGATTTCTGGACCAGCGTGAATATAAACGCCGGCATTGCTTTCTCGTGCAATTGAACTGCCTACAACATTACAAACTCCCAGGCAAAGAGCTCCCTTTTTTTTGGCTTCTCTAAGCGAGGCTAAAGTATCGGCGGTTTCGCCGCTTTGCGATATAAAAATGACAGTATCTTCAGGACGAATTATCGGGCGTCGATAACGAAATTCCGATGCGTACTCAACTTCTACGGGAATACCTGCATATTCTTCCAGCATATATTCGCCCACTAAGCCGGCATGCCACGATGTTCCACAAGCCGAAATAATGATCCTTTGTGATCGTGCAATTCTATCTTCATAACCGTGTAGACCGCCAAGTTTGGAAATTCCTTCTTCGAGTAGCAATCTACCACGCATCGAATTAAATATTGAATCGGGTTGCTCCATAATCTCCTTTAGCATATAATGTGGATATCCACCTTTCGTGATTTCATCGACGTTCATTTCAATCTTGTGAATCTCTTTTATTATCTCTTCGTCGTGAATTGTTTTAGCAGAAAAATGGTCCTTGTAGACCTCTGCAATTTCACCGTCCTCAAGATATATCACCTGGCTAGTATGAACAATTAGTGCATTTACATCTGAGGCTACGAAATTCTCGTTTTTTCCGATGCCAACTACTAAAGGAGATCCTTTTCGAGCAACTACTATTTTATCTGGCTCTCCTTTGTAAATCACCGCCAATCCATAAGTACCCTCAATTTCGTTAAGGGCATACCTGACTGCCTGAAATAAATTATTTTTCAATTTTAGGTAATGATCGATAAGATGAGCCAGAACTTCTGTGTCTGTTTCACTAACAAATATGTAACCCTCATCTATTAAATTTTTTTTAAGTGTGGAGTAATTTTCAATAATGCCGTTGTGAATAACAAAAAGAGTATTCTCATTATTGCTATGCGGATGTGCATTTGTAACGCTCGGTTCACCATGTGTAGCCCAGCGTGTATGTCCGATGCCAAGGTTGGCATAAATATTTTCCGAATAAACAATTTTTTCTAATTCCGAGACTTTTCCTTTAGTTTTAATTGTTTTGCATTCGTCCTGACCGACCACTGCAATACCGGCCGAGTCGTAACCCCGATATTCCAGGCGTTTGAGCCCTTCGATTAAAATAGGAACACAATTCTTGTCGCCAATATAGCCAACAATACCACACATAGATGGATCTCCTATGTTTTTAATTAAATAAAAATGAATTTCAATATAATGAAATTAGTGGTCAGGGCAAGGACGCAATAGAAGGAGTTCTGATGAGATAAAGAGTCTGCTTGTTTTATGAGGGTGTTTTATTAACATATTCACAAAAAATTTGTGCAGAAAAATTATGAAAAAAAGTTGTGAATAGTCAATACCACCTTAAACTCAATCCCATGGATTTCTCTTATATAGATTATTCAATGGATGAAGGTCCTTTCTTCCATCGAAGTATACGGCCACCCATTCTGCCAGTCTTCTTCCTAAGCGGCGGCATGCTTCAATTTCTTTATCGAGTCTTGGTTCGCCAGCTTGAACTGCACCATAGTGTGCTGTAAATTGATGCCCGCTATAGTCGGTAACGCCGAATACCAGAAATCCGAAGTTCATCATAACAGTTAGAATCGACATACATGTTAATTCTGCACCACCGCCCCAGCCCCCTTGAGAACTAAAAGCGCAGCCAATTTTACCATCGATCCTTTGCCAATCGGGTAATAAATCTTCCCAGAATTTTTTCATTTCGGAAGATAAAATTCCCAGATGCGTTGGCGAACCTACCGCAACTCCATTGCACCAGATTATATCTTCTCTCGAAGCTGTGTTAATGTTCTTTATTCGTATTTCGGTGCCCGGAATTTGCAAAGCTCCTTCCGCAACGTACTTAGCCATTTTTTCTGTGCTGCCGTCCTTGCTGTAGTAAAGGATAAGTACTTTGCCCATCTCCTGCCCTGAAAAAAATTTTATAGTAAACTTTAATACCCTCTGTCCTTCTGGCAGATTGCGTAAAATATTTAGGATTTTAATACAATATTATCGAGTGAAATTTTAGTAAACCTCATTGAATGAACTTTATTCGGTACAGGGATGACAACCTGAGGTTTAACATACTTTTCAAATTCATCTCTAAATCTCTGAATCATAAATTTAACAGGCCATGCTGCCGCATCCCCAAGTGCACATATCGTATTGCCTTCAATGTTTTGTGCCACACTGACCAATAAATCCAGATCTTTAGATGTACCATTGCCCTGGTCAATTCTTTTAAGAATTTTTTCCATCCATCCTGTACCTTCACGGCAGGGGGTGCATTGGCCACAGCTTTCGTGATGATAAAAATGTGTAATTCTTAACAAAACTTTGAGAAGATTCGTATCTTCATCCATTACTATGACACCACCAGTTCCAATAGCCGAACCAGCTTCTTTAAGGGATTCGGCATCCATTCTTATCCCTTCGAGTTGATCGCCTCTGAGTGGTGGCATAGACGAGCCCCCAGGTATTACACATTTAATTTTCTTGTTACCAGGAACTCCACCTGCTACATCATAAATTAATTCAGTTAACAAAATACCTGTGGGCAGTTCGTAGACACCGGGCTTGTTGACATGTCCACTAATGCCAAATAGAAGAGTACCCGGATGTTTTGGTGCCCCGATTTTTGAGAACCATTCCCATCCCTTCAAAATAATTGGGGGGACGTTTGTAATTGTTTCTACGTTATTAATTGTTGTGGGACAGCCCCATAAACCTTTTTGAGCCGGGAAAGGCGGTTTTACACGCGGATACCCTCTTTTCCCTTCAATTGAATTCATTAATGAAGACTCTTCACCGCATATATATGCGCCAGCACCTTTATGAATATAAAGATCACAATGGAAATCGACACCGAAAGTGGTTCTCATTTTTTCACCGAGAAATCCTTTATCGTAAGCAGTGTCGATTGCCTGTTGCATCAATTTAATCCATTTGTGGTATTCACCGCGAATATAGAGGTAAGCAATTTTCGCACCTATTGCATAACACGCAATAATTGCTCCTTCAATTAGCTGGAAAGGATTGTATTCGAATATTTGTCTATCTTTAAAAGAACCTGGTTCACTTTCGTCTCCATTAATGCAAAGATATTTGGGTAAGTCTGTCGTTTTGGGCATAAAGCTCCATTTCAAACCTGTTGAGAATGCTGCGCCGCCTCTTCCTCGCAATCCAGATTTTTTCACCTGTTCGATAATATCATCGGGTGTTTGAGAAAAAGCCTTTTTAGCTGCTTCGAAACCGCCATTTTTTAGATAGACATCAATTTGATTTAAATTCGGTATTTCTGGTAATACAATTCTTTCCATTATTGACAGACCTAAAATTATTTCAGAGAATTGAGAATTTCTTCTACTTTTTCTTTAGTCAAGTTTTCATAATAATCTTCGTTAATTGCAATCATTGGCGCATACCCACAAGCACCCATGCATTCTACTTCTTCGATTGAGAACTTTCCGTCGGGAGTAACTTCCATATTGTCAATTCCGAGCTTGCTTTTAATATGCTCCCAAATTTCGTAACCGCCTCGAAGCATACACGAGACATTTGTACAAACCTGAATATGATATTTACCGACAGGTTTGGTATGAAACATAGTATAAAAAGTAACAACTCCCAGAACCTCAACTTTATCTATTCCGAGCACATCGGCAATTTCGGCCATTACTTCGTTTGTGATATAACCGTTTTGTTCCTGGGCTATATAAATAGCCGGCATAACAGCGGCTAAAGATTCGGGATATTTTTTCCGTTCATTTTCTATTCGTTTAAGATTTTCTTCGGTAAATTTAAAACTCATATTTACTTATTCCCGACAGCTATTCAAAAATAATTATTTATCAGCTTCGCCCATTACGGGGTCGAGACTTCCAATTATAGCAATAACGTCCGATATCATTGCTCCTTTGCAAAGCTGAGCAATTGCCTGCAAGTTGCAGAATGAAGGAGAGCGAATTTTCAATTTCCAGGGATTACCTTTGCCGTTACTTACAATATAGAATCCCAATTCGCCTTTTGGATTTTCTGCCGAAAAGAAGACGTCGCCTTCAGGAGGGTTGATGCCATAATTAATAATCATGAAATCGTGAATCAGTTCTTCCATCTTTGTATAGATTTCAGTTTTATGAGGCAATACATGCTTAGGATCGTTAGCCATAATTTCACCTGAAGGCATTTTATCAAGAATTTGATAAAGAATTTTGACGCTCTCGCGTACTTCGTCGCCTCTCAAAAAATAACGAGCAAGGCAGTCGCCTTCGGTATATACAGGAATATTAAAATCGATTTCGTCATAAAACAGATATGGTTTAGCCCGGCGAACATCATAAGCCACTCCCGAAGCTCTAAGATTTGGGCCTGTAACACCCAATTCGATTGCATCTTCTTTACTCAGCACACCGATTCCTTCAAGACGGTCGATAAAAATTTTGTTGGAAAGCAAAAGCTTGTCCATTTCTTCGAGCGCCGGGTGGAACTGGTCAAGAAAATCACGCACCATTTTCAGAGTCTCTTCATCAGCATCAGCAGCCACTCCTCCAATTCTTGTATAGCTGGTCGTAAAGCGAGCTCCGGCAAGGCGATCGAATATATTTTGAATTTTTTCTCTTTCACGGAAAGTCCACATAACCATAGTAACTGCGCCCACATCCATTGCGTAGGTACCGATAGCTACCATATGAGCAGCAATACGCGATAATTCTGCAACCATCATACGAATATATTGTGCACGTTTCGGAGCTTCGATTCCCAGTAACTTTTCAACTGCCAGAACATAGGCAACGTTATTGCACATTGTGGCAGTATAGTCGAGGCGGTCGGTATGTGGAATAAATTCGATATAACTCATCTCCTCAGCCATCTTTTCGTATCCACGATGGAGATATCCAAGTTCAGGGACGCAATTAACGACTGTTTCGCCATCAATTCGCAGTACCAATCTGAGCACTCCATGCGTTGCAGGATGTTGAGGACCCATATTAATAACCATCTCGTTTTCGAGAGCGTCTTCGATGGTTATATTCGAATCTTCCATTAATTTCTTTAAAATCTTTTCGTCTGTATAAACCTTTTTGTTACTAGTCATAGTTATTCTGGTTTTTCTGGAAGTGGTAATGAGCCCGGTATTCCTAATACAGGAAATTCTTTGCGCAGAGGATGATATTCAAATCCTTCGGGCATATAAATTCTTCTTAAGTCGTTATGATTTCGAAAATTTATTCCATACATATCATAAGTTTCTCGTTCGTACCAGTTTGCGCTTCGCCATACAGAAGTTACAGAATCAATTGAAGGTGGATCCTGAGAAATCGTTGCCTTAATTCTGAGATTAAAATTATTCTTAAACGAGTAAACGTGATAAACTACTGTAAATCGATTCTTTCGGGTAGCCCAGTCGATTGCCGTGATGTCTTTACACATCACAAATTGAAGGTCGTCGTCGTTTTTTAGAAATTCCGCTATCTCAACTATCTTATTCGGATCGACAGATATTGAAACATCGCCTCTGAATTCAGTAATTTCAAAAACCGATTCTCCAAATTTTTCTTTGATTTTTGAGGTAATACTTTTTTGATCCATATTATCTATTCTGAAGTTCTAATAATGGTTTATCCTGAAAATCCCTTGCGCGGGTATTTCCAATTTTCTTTTGAATTGTCATAACTGCATTAATCAAATTTTCGGGTCTTGGTGGGCACCCAGCAGTGTAGACGTCGACGGGCAGAAACTGGTCGATACCCTGAACAACGTTATATGAACGATACATTCCGCCGGATGAAGTACAAGCACCCATAGCAATTACCCATTTTGGTTCGGGCATCTGGTCATAAATTCTTCTAACCACCTGTGCCATTTTATAAGTAACGGTACCGGCTACGATCATCAAATCACACTGGCGCGGTGTAAATCTCATAACTTCCGAACCAAAACGTGCCAGGTCGTATTTCGGATCTGCCGAGGCAATCATTTCAATGGCACAACATGAAATGCCCATAGGCATTGGCCAAACAGAACTTTTACGAGCCCATGCAATAATAGCATCTATAGTCGTTGTAATAAATCCATCTTTAGTCAACTTGGCTTCTAATCCCATTTCAATCCTCCTTTCATAAGAATGTAGAGATAACCGAGCTCAAGTACAATTAAAAATATAAACATCGGCATAAAGGCAAATAATCCGTGAGACTGAAACATGTTCCTGAATTCAACAGCCCACGGATAAACGTAAATAACTTCAATGTCAAAAATAATAAACAACATAGCTACGAGATAGTACTTAACAGAAATTCGCTCGTGGGTGCTTCCAACGGGGTCTTTTCCACTTTCATACGACATGGTTTTAACTTTATTGGGTCGATATGGGCCGAATAACCGCGAGGAAAAAACTATTGCAAGACTTACTATTATAGAAAAAGCAAGTACAAGAAAAATTGGAAGATAATCTAATAACATTGATAAATCTTATTTTTTTATTCAGTAAAATAAGTTAAAAGTGGGTATAAAGTCAAAGTATCTCAATTAAAAAGAGAAGGCTTTCTCGATATGAATTTTTGAATGATAATTAAAGAGAAAGCCTCTTTTTTTTAAGCCAATACTTTGGCAATTTTTTCAGCTGCTGTGTCGAGGTCGGCATAATCGATTGTAAGTGGCGGAAGTAATCTCAAAACGGTTGTGCCTGCAGGCAGCGTAACGACTCCTTGCGACAGTAATTCAACAATGTAGGATTGAACTTTTTCTTTCAATTCAATACCGATCATTAAACCGATTTGCCTGATTTCTCTTACTTTAGAGAGTTGATATTTTTCGAGCTTTTCTCTGAAATAATTTCCTTTTGCTGTCGATGCTTCCCATAATTTATTTTCCACCATGAAATCGATGGCAGCTATTCCGGCGGCGCAAGCCAGAGGATTGCCTCCGAAAGTCGAACCGTGTTTACCTCTTTCGATTTGAATTTTATCTGAACAGAGCACAGCACCCATCGGGAAACCGCCAGCAATCGATTTTGCAAGGGTCATCATATCGGCTTCAATTCCATAATGTTCGATAGCAAACATTTTGCCGGTTCTGCAAAAGCCGGTTTGGATTTCGTCTATTATGAGTAAAATATTTTTTTCATCGCAAAGCTTACGTACTTTTTGAAAATATTCTTTATCGCCTATATTAATTCCACCTTCTCCCTGCACAAGTTCAAGAATGACTCCGGCAGTGTCCTCGTCAATAGCTTCTGCTAATTTTTCAAAATTATTGTAAGGCACAAAAGAAAAGCCGGGCACCAGAGGTTCAAATGCTTCCCTGTATTCTTTTTTAAATGTAGCACTGAGAGCACCCATCGTCCGGCCGTGAAATCCTTTCATTGCTGCTATAAATTTTTTCTTTTTTGTGGTAAATCGGGCAAACTTGATAGCAGCTTCGATTGCTTCAGTGCCGGAATTAGTTAAAAATGCTTTCTTTAGATTTTTAGGTACGACAGAAAAAAGTTTTTCCAGAAATAGAGCTTTCTTGTCGTTGTAAAATGTATTGGCACATGTAATTAAAGTCTGCGCCTGCTCGGATATTGCTTGTGCTACTTTTTCGTTGGAATGACCAATATTAGCTACGCTGATTCCGGAAGATAAATCGATGTATTCATTTCCCCTGTCGTCCCACAATCTTGAATTTTTTCCTCTAACGAATACAACATCTCTCATTGGATAAACGTCAATTTCGTACTGCTGCTGTAATGCTTTAAAGTCTTTCATAATCCACCTTTATGAAATTATTGTTCCTTTCCCGTTAAGAGCATCTTCAAGCGGATGTTCAGTGCGACCGTCAGATAAAATTACAGTCGTAGGCGAGCCTTCGAATAATTTTCTGAGTGCAAGTATCTTTCTTTTCATTCTACCTTCCACTTTCTGTTCCATCGCTTCGAGTTCGTTACGCGAGATATTTTTTAATAGTGAATCAGGGTCATTTTTATCGAGCAAAAAGCCTGGTGCCTCGATTAGAGAAATAATTTTATCAGCATTAAATTCTTTTTGAAGCAGAGCCAGTATATCATCGTTTTCTGAATTTACAGCAAAATTATTTTCATCCAACAAAGGGACGGACAGTACAGGTGTATAACCATTGTCGAGAAGAAGATCGAGCAAGTGTTTGTTGATAGAATTAGGTTTACCAGAAAAATCTTTGAGCAAAAGAGTTTTACCATTTTGACGCACGCGTATACCGCTGTTTCTTCTGGCCTGAATAACTTTGCCATCCAGCCCGCTTAAACCGACTGCATTGATTCCGTTTTGCTGGCACAGTTCTACAATTCTTTTGTTTCTGAGGCCGGCATAAGTCATCATCATCAAGTCGATTGTTTCTTCATTGCTAAACACAGAATCATAACCGGAAACTGAGGTAACAATACGCTTTTTGTATCCGAGTTTTTCGCCAATTAAATCGCGTAACGCATTTGCACCGTGTAGTATAATAAACTTGTCGTTAATTTTTGCGAGGTCTGCAACAATTCCTTTAATATTAATATCTGCCCCGCCGCCAATTTTAATCAAAAGCATCTGAACTCCGTTATTGATTCGTTTTCAATTTTTTGCCAGTTAGATTCATTAGGAAACGGATCTGATGAAACGAGAATAATATTGTTGTCAATTTTTTTGTGCATTGTAAAATAATCGGGATCTTCGTTAAATTTTGAGTAGACATAAGCCGAATAGTTATCTGCTATAATGATATTCATTGCTCTTACATAAGCGCTTTTCTTCGAAATTATCGAAGCGCCTTTTAATAATGCGTCTTTAATTGAACCTCGATCAAATCTTTTAATGTAATTAAAAATTTTTTCGGCGCCAATTCTACCGTCTTCTTTAATTCTAACGCCCCTTAATTCACCATTGAAAATAAATACATATTTATCGTCGTAAAAAGGCATATTATTTTCCACAACAATGCCCTCATCTCTGAAGGCGCTTCTGGCATGTGCTATGATTCTATTCGTATAGCCAAATTTTGTGAGATCGTCTTCCCAGATGGGTTTAATATTTTTATATATTTTACGTTCACCATCGACCCAATATGCCATACCCCATCCGTGTCCCTGATATTCTTTGCTATTACGGGAAATAAGTGCAAATTTTTCAAGAAACTTTCCTGCATTTATTTTCTCTTTTGAATTAAGATAGAATAAGCGACACATAGTTAATCCGATTAAATTGGATGAAGCCCAGGAAATTCAAGTCCTGTTTTTTCATCGAATCCATTCATGATATTGAATGCCTGGAGAGCCTGACCTGCAGCTCCTTTCATTAAATTGTCGATTGCACTAATAACAACCAATCTATTAGACAGCTCGTCTTTCTTAAAGCCAATATCACAGTAATTCGTACCGGCTAATAGTTTTGGTTCCGGAAATCTGTAAATGCCTTCGTTTTCTTTTACAATTCTGATAAATGGTTCGTTTGAATAATATTTACGATAAATTTTCCAGATCTCTTTTTCATCAAGATTTTCTTTCAGAAATAGATGGCAGGTGGCAAGCAAACCTCTCACAAGGTCGATGGCCGTTGCCGAAAAATGAATATTTATTTTTTTTCCGAAGCTCAATTCCTGAATTATTTCGGCTGTATGACGATGCCTTGTTGGCATGTAAGAACGAACCACATTACTGCGCTCGGGATGATGAGAACCTTCATTTACTTTATTACCGCCTTCGCTTGAACCGACTTTAACTTCAATTACAGTTCTCTCCTCTTCCACCAATCCTTCTTTATAAAGAGGGTAAAGGCCGAGAATAGAAGCAGTGGCATTGCAACCTGCGCTCGAAATATAATTCGAATTCTTCATTTCTTCGCGATGAATTTCTGGAATTCCGTAAACAAACTTGCCTAATAAATCCGGACGTGAGTGATCGTGACCGTACCATTTTTTATATTCTTGACTGTCCTTAAGTCTGAAATCCGCACTCAAATCAATAATTTTTGGAGCAAGTTTCATAAACTCATCAATTTTATTTTGCGAACTATTATGTGGAAGGCAGAGAAATAAAACGTCACATTCCTCAAGCTCGCTTACAGAGCTGAATTTAAGCTGAGTTACTTTACGCAAATTTGGATGGACTTTATAGACGAATTTGCCGGTAAATGATTCAGATGTAACCTGTTTTACTTCAACATTTGGATGAAATAATAATAGTCTCAGTAATTCACCACCTGTATAACCTGAAGCACCAACAATAGAAACTTTCACTTTTTCCATTATTCCCCTCTGGCAACTTTTAAAATATACTCAACCATTTTAGCTGGAATATTAACGCCAGTCGTATCGATACTGTTTTTGTATTCCATCGTATAGTTTACTTCGTTAACGACATAACCTTCATCAGTTTCAAATATATCGATCGCTACAATACCGCCGCCTACGGCTTTAGCCGCTTTAATAGAAATATCTGCTATTTCATCCGTCACAGGACAGTTAGAAGCTTTTCCGCCACGAGCCGTATTTGTAATCCAGTGAGAAGATGTCCTGTATATTGCAGCAATACATTCGTCGCCGACTACGAAACTGCGAATATCTCTTCCCCTTTTTTCAACATATTTTTGAATATAGAAAATCGAATGATGATAAGAGCCCAGGATGGTTTTATGTTCCAGTATTGCTTCGGCAGCATCTCTATCGTTAATTTTGGAAAGCAGTCTACCCCATGAACCGACAGCAGGTTTAAGAACTACGGGATAGCCCATTTCTTCGATTGCCTCTAAAGCGGATTCTTCAGTAAATGCGATTCGTACCTCTGGTTGGGGAACGTTGTTTTCAGCTAAAGCTACTGAGGTTAATAGTTTATCGCCGCAAATTGTAGCTGTTTTATACGAATTGACACATTTAACACCAGCAGCCTCGAATAGGCGCAAACCGTGTAATGCTCTCGAGTGATTAATGCATCTTTCGACAACCACATCTAAATCAAAATTATCCTTCCCAACATTAAATTTGATCTTTCTGTCGTCAATCATAACAAGTTCGACATCTTTAACCTTATTTAATTCGTCGATTAAATATTTTTCATCTTTTCTTAATAATGAATGAAGCAAGCCAACTTTCATTTTACTTATCTCCTCTTATTGTAATTTATTTAGAAGAGCTATAAAACATCAAATATGTTTATAGGTCTGATGATGTTTTACAGCCTCAACGATATGCTTAAGTTCGGGAAGGTCAACGGTTCTGCCGCGTTGTCCGACGGCTTTAACTTCTTTGAGTATATCGTATTGCATTTCTTCGTCAATATTATTTTCGCCAATTAAGCCGAGGGCATATCTGAGAGATGCAATACCCGACATATGATCGAGTGCAAATGTGCGCTGGCGTCCCAACAAATCTGGTGAAAGGCTTTCATAATGCATCGGATTAATTGAAGCGGCGTGTGTATGAACACCGGCACAATGTGTAAATGCATTTTTCCCTGTCATAGGGAAGTTATGGGGGATGGGAACTCCGGAATGTTTACTGACCAGGTCGTACAATTCAGGCAATTTTTTCAGGTTCCATCTATTTTCTCCGAAATCGACCGTGAGAACAACCAGCAATTGTGCCAGATCAGTAATGCCAGCACGTTCACCCAGACCAAGAGTTGCAGCATCAATTATGTCTGCACCCGCTCTATATGCATCGAGTGAATTAGCCAATGCGAGTCCTCTGTCGTTATGGCAATGAACTGCAACTTTAGGATTCAAATTTCTTTTTGTGAATTCATCTTTGAGACGAGAAATATAATCGTACATGCTTCTTTTTGTACCGGGGACCATATATCCCGTGGTATCAGCCACGCTAATTATGTCTGCACCCGCTTCTACTGCGGCAACTGCAGCAGTTACAACATTCTCGAATTGGGAGCGTACAGTATCTTCAGGGGTGTAACGAATAAGCAGGTCTGGTTTCTGAGATTTTGCGTATTTAATTACATCGGTAATCTGGTTAATTGCCGTATGTAGATCCTTCTTAAATACTGTATTAAGACGTTCGTCGGAAACGCAATAAAAGACGCCAATAAATTTAACGCCACATTCGAGTGCCAGGTCTACATCTGCTTTTAAGGATCTCGAATGCGCCCCTACTATAGATTTATAATTTTTTTGAGCAATCGACTTTACGGCAGCATGTATTTCCGGCGTAACCATCGGGTGTCCTGCTTCAATAATGTCTACACCCACTTCGTCGAGCATATTTGCAATGGCCAGTTTAATGTGCTTATCGAAATAAACACCTGGTGTTTGCTCGCCTTCTCTTAAGGTGGAATCTAAAACCCAGACCAATTATTCACCCCAGTCTTCTTCTTCTTGAGGAGCTTCGTTTAATTTGGGTGGATTTAGTGAAACAACCTCGAGCTCGGTTCCACAGTCGGGGCATTCGAGCAATTCACCCTCAACGGTACCTTCGACTAATTCTATTTCTGCGCCGCAGACCGGGCATTCTGCTTTCATATTTTAACCTCGTTGTTATGGGAAAAATTAATTGTAAAAATAAAAAAAATTTTATGCCTTTACAAAAATATAAAAATTATTTTTATGCACAATTATGCATAATTATAAATTATCGATTGGTACTAAAAATTCTTCTTTATATTTCTCAAGAATTTAATTTTTCAAGATATGCAAATCTCAGGGAATCGAACTCTGTCTATTTCCTACAGGAATTCCTCTCGACTGGCAAATTAATTCTCTTAAATGGTTCACCTGACGGCCGTTTTTCCAGAACCGATAGCATAATGTAGACCCGTAGCCTGTCCGGTTTTAACTACATATCCAATCACCTGTCCTTGTTTAACATAAGTTCCTTTACAAATGTATTCTGCAAAACACTACATAAGCAAATACTGAGTGGGTAAACCGATTTGTGTTTTATCTTCATATAATTTCCATTACCCTTTGTATAACCCGCAGTTATCACTATTCCATCGCCAACACTCAAAATCAGCGTATCGATGGAAGCCGCATAATGTGTCCCCAAGTGAGCTTTACCCGTCCTGATATCGGATGCAGTCGAGCGTTGAATATCTCGATAAAATTCTGCTGTACTTAAGAGATGCTTTCAGAAATGTTTTTCTTAACTTTTACCTTTTTCGTCGTAGTTATCCGACTCGTTACATCTTCAAAATAAAATGCATTGGATTCTATCACTCGTTTGAACAATTGCGCCGTTAATATTCTACTCGTTCCAGCTAATTGGTCGTCTACATATATGTTTTCGCTGTAAACTTTGAAACTATCACCCGGTTGAATCCTGAAAAAGTCGATTTGCCAGGCATAAATATCCGAGAGTGTAATTGCCTGGTCTATATTAAGATTTTTTTTCAAGCGTGTCGCAAAGAGAATACACAATACTGCTTTTCGAAACTTTCAATTCTACACATTTTTCTTTCTCACCCCTTGTGACAGTAATTGAATCACCGAATTCAAAGATTACATAGTTAATCATATCTTCGTCATAAACAAAATATCTGGGTGTGTTAAGTGAATCTTTTGTTAAATAAATACTATATGTATTGCCACTCTTAATACTTCTTAAATTGACAACACCTCTCGCTGCTTCCTTCATTTTATAAATAAAAGAATGGCTTGCATACTTAGCCTGTAAATCGGTAATGGTTTGTCAGATTTTACTTTACCCGAAACTATCTAACTATCTGTAGCGTATCGGCAACAATCATGTATGAGTTTTTTGAATTGATGTTTTTCGGATACTTTCGAATTTTCGGCGCAGGCGAAAAATAATGTCGCTCATAAAAGAAGAGGGACAGGTTTTCTGACTTTCAACATTTTTTCCGGTACAGTATCTGATGATTGGCTATAACTGATTTTGCAGTTTTGTAATAATATCGAGAGTAGAAATTCCTTCTGCTTCTGCTGAGAAATTAGGAACTATGCGATGCCTGAGTACGGGATATAGAAAATTATTAACGTCGTCTATACCTGGGGTAAATCTGCCTTCAATGACAGCTTTAGTTTTGGCAGCCATAATAAGATATTGCGATGCTCTTGGACCTGCACCCCAATTCACCCATTTGTTTATGAATTCTGGTTTGCCGTCACCAGGGCGGGTAGTATTGACAAACTTAACTGTATATTCAATAACGTTATCAGCAACAGGAACGCGTTTAATCAAATTCTGGAATTCAATTATTTCTTCAGATGTGATGATTCTTGTTAATTGCGGCAAATAATCGCTTGTTGTTTGTTTGATGATTTCTATTTCTTCTCTGACCGAAGGGTAATCGAGCCATAGACTGAACATAAACCGATCGAGTTGAGCTTCGGGCAAAGGGTAAGTACCTTCCTGTTCTATTGGATTTTGGGTAGCCAGAACAAAAAACGGTTCTTCGAGTTTGTAAGTAGTGCCAGCAGCTGTAACCCTGTGCTCTTGCATGGCTTCGAGTAAAGCGGATTGAGTTTTAGGTGGCGTTCTATTAATTTCATCTGCAAGAACAATATTTGCAAATAAAGGTCCTTTTATAAACCGGAAGTTCCTTTTTTTTGAAGTTAAGTCTTCTTCGATGATTTCAGTCCCTGTAATGTCGCCTGGCATCAAGTCGGGTGTGAATTGAATACGGCTAAATTTTAAGTCCATCACCTCGGCGAGTGTCTTGATCAATAATGTTTTAGCAAGACCGGGCACTCCAATAAGCAAACAATGTCCCTGCGAAAGCAAAGAGACCAATAAATTATCAACTATATCAGTCTGACCTACAATTACTTTTGATATTTCTTTCCTGACGTTATTAATTTTCTCGCTTAATTTTTCTGCGAGTTCAAGATCAACCGCATTACTGTTTTTATTTTTCAATTCTTTCCCTTATTAAAGTCTTATTTCCCAGTAGATTCTTTTTTTAATTTCCTGCATCCATTCGTTATAAATTTTTTGTCTTTTGTAATATTCAGCCAATCTACTTAATTCATCGTAATCTTGCTCAAGATTTGGTTTATGTTGAGGTATTCTGCGTATTAATTTGACAATATGGTACCCATAAGAATTAGGGTCAATCTCCATTCTTTTTGGATAGGAGATATCGCCCTCTTTCATTTTGTAGATTAAATCGAGCAAGGATTTATCGAGTTGACTTGCCTCGAAAATACCGAGTTTACCACCGAATTTTGCGCTCTCTTTGTCGTCGCTATATTTCTTTGCATAATATTCGAAAGAATTTTTGCCGGCTAATATACTATCACGGAGTTCGTTAAGAAATTCGATAGCTCTCAGGTCGGCTTCTTCGTCTGCTTTAAGTTTAACGAGGATATGTCTTACGTGGATCGCTTCACCTCTTCTTTCAAGAAGTTGAATTATATGGTAGCCAACGGGTGTTTCGACAATATCCGAAATTTGATTGGGTACAAGGGAAAATGCAGCTGCTTCGAATTGAGGATAAAAGATGCCTCGTTTAACAAAACCGAGATCGCCTCCGGCTGAAGCGCTGCCCGCATCGTCTGAATATTTTTTTGCAAGATAAGCAAAGTCGGCTCCTTGTATTAAACTGTCGAGTAACGATCTGGCAAATTCATAAGCACGCTTTTTTGTTTGTTCTCCCGTTCTGGGATTCTGGAATATATGAGACAATTCAAATTTTTCAGGCACCATTCCAAGCGAATCCTTGTAGGCTTCATAAAAATCTTCCACTTCTTTACGCGATACCTGAACTTCGCCAAACTTTTTTTGCTGTAGCATTTGAGCCATTAAATTCTTTCTGGTGTCTTCCCTCAAAACTCTTTTGATTTTTTCGACAGGCATTCCGTATGCTTCTTCGAGTTTTTCCTGGGAACCGTACTGTTGGATGAAATAATTTATCTGGTAATCAAGTTGACTTTTTACCTGATCGTCTGATACTACTACCGAATCGATTTCTGCCTGCGCATATAGGAGTTTCTCTTCCACCATACGCATTAAAACATTTTTGAGCAAAGTCGAATCGACCCGAGGCAATTGCCTTTGTGCCGCTTCCAGATTTGCACGAAATTCGAGCTCTGAATGAAGTATAATATCATCATCCACTACAGCCACAATTCGATCAACTACTTGTTGCCCATAAATTCCAGATGCGAGTAATAAAAACAAAAATAATTTTTTCATTCTGATTCCCTTTTTATATCGGATTCCGAAATTAACTCTTCGATGAATTCTTTTATTTTTTCTTTTTGCTTGAAATATTTATACCGTTCGTAAACAATATTTCTCACCTCTTTGAATTCAGGAATAATACCCCTGTCAAAACGTTTCAAAAATTGTATAACAGTAAATTTACCCGGATTAACTTCAGTTACAATGCTGACTTCGTTCTCATAGAGGTTCTTTACTATTTGATTTAGAGCGACGGGATTAATCTGATAATCATAAAACAGTTTATCGGTTTCGTTTTCAATAATTGAGCCGTTGTCACGAAAGACATTCAGCGCTTTATTCCAATCGCTTTCAATCAATATTCTTCTGAATTCTTTTGCGCTTTCCTCGTTATTAAATGAGATATAATTCAATTTATATGCATCCTGCTGAAGCACGAAATCGTGTTTGTACTTATTGTAAAAATCAATTAATTCATTTTCTTCTATAACAAGCGGATTTTCCATTAAGTACTTTTTAATCAGCAATGCTGCGGCAAGTTCTTTTTTGGAATTTTCAATCAAACTGATATACTCATCTGAATTGGTAATGCCTTCTTCAATTGCTTTACGATAGAGCACTTCTTTTTCGATCCAGTTATTAATAAATTGTTCTCGATAAATTGACTTTGAAGCGCCTTTGCCAATTTCTTTTTCAATTTCATCTTCGGTCAACACAGCGTCGTCGATACGCACTACTTCTTCGCCTGTTTCTTTTTTTTGTTCGCATGCTACAAACAATAAAGCAAACAGAACAGCAAGAAAAACGCTATTTTTTAACAATTTTTTCGAGTTCATCATAATAATATTTTGGACGATACAATTTTTTCAATTTATCGATATATTCGTTTTCAAGACGTTTGCTTTCCATTTCCTGCAGGATACCCGTAATTTCGTTACGCGCTTCTTCGAGTGTTTTGAGTCTCGCAGGCTCGTGTTTAATCAATTTAATTATTACCCAGTTGCCCTTGAATTTAAAGGGCTCTGAAATTTTGCCTGCTTCGCGCAGCTCAAGAGCTTTATCCGCCAGACTTCCGTCGTTTTTCACTTCCACTAATTCAGATTTAATAGTGGAACGGGTATACTTTGAAGCTACAGAATCGAAATCGGCTCCTGCTTTCAATTCTTCGTAGATTACATTTGCAAGCGAATCCGACTTTACCTGTATCTGACTATACTGAACTCTGTCGTTCCATTTAAAATTCTCTTTGTTCTTTTCGTAATAATTTTTAACCATTGTACTGTCGATGTTAACTTTCGACCAGACTTCTTCGTCAAGTATCTTAAATAAATAGACGCCTTTCTCATATTCATCCATCAGAGAAGCAAATTGCGAATTAACTTTATCGTAATTCAATACTACGTCCCGCACAGCCAATTCGTCGGAGTACTCATCGATAGAATTATTTATTATCGTTTCGCCAACTTTACCTCTGGATATTTTCTTTTTGGTTATCATAAAATTAAATAGCGAGTCAACAGAAACGTCCCTGCCGTTGATCTTAAAAGCGGGCAAATTGCCAAAATCATTATGTATTTTGCATCTCCAATAATCATCTCCCATTTTCATCGAATCGACATTTTCCAGAATTTTATCTATTGTTGATTGAACTATCGTAAAGCCAGCTTTTTGTTTAAGGCTATCGATAAATTTGTTTTTGTCGTAATTGTATCGTGTTTTTTGATAGATGTTTTTCAATTCTTCTTTTATATCATCCATTGGGGGAGTTGGCTTTTCTTCGGTTACTTCTATAATGTGGTATCCGAATCTTGTTTTTACAATTGGTGAACGTTCACCCACTTTTAATTGAAATGCGGCGTCTTCAAATTCCCTTACCATTCTACCTCTTGCAATAAAACCGAGGTCGCCGCCTTTTTTCGAACTGAATTTATCGTCTGAAAATTCTTTTACAAGTTCTTCAAAATTGCCACCGTTATTCAACTTTTCCTCAACTTCGAGAATTTTTTTGTAAGAAGCCGCAGTATCGATTACATTATTCGAATCCATTACAGAAGCCATTATGTGGCGAACTTTGATCATATAGCGACGTGGTTGTTTTTCGATCACTTTTAAAATGTGATATGCGAAGTTCGATTTTACAGGTTGAGGATAAACAGAACCAGGAGTTGTTGCATAAATGGCGTCTTCAATTTCCGGGAATGGTATATCGCCTGCTGTAATGAAACCAATTTCTCCGCCTTTATTATTTGTAAACTTATCTTTAGAATATTCTTTAGCCAGTGCAGCAAAATCTTCGCCGTTATTAATTCGTTGAATTAATTCCTTACCTAAGGCAAACACATCTTCGCTTGTTTGTGCTGAATCTGGCACGAGCATGATATGAGCAATTTTGAACTCTTCTTTTCGTTTATCGTACAGTTTTTTAATTCCGGGTTTAATAATCTCATTTTCATAATAAAGAGTTGTGCCGATATTTACTTTGTAATCAGTCAATTCTTTTTTTAAATCTTCGTCCTGGTAGTAACCTCTTACAAAAGCATCTCTTAATTTCATTCTGTAATTAACATAAAGGTCGAGAAAGTTCTTATAGCTATCGAGGGAATCGTCGGAATTTTTTTCAAGAGCAGCATTTTTTTCGTAAGCTTTTTCGAATTCATCCAGCGTAATTTTATTACCACCAAATTCTGCAACCACAATTTTAGAATTTTGAGCAGAGCATGCAGACAGGACGATAATAAAAATAAGACTCAGAATTTTGACTGATTTTAACGACATGAGATTCCTCCCGCTATTTATTAACGCTTCTTTTTGACATTAAAATTGATTGGAAACGGTTTGGTGTTACGTTCCCAGAAAAAACCGTAATTATAACCTTGAATATCGGAATTTGTTTCTGCTAATTCCAATCGCTTTTCTGTAAGGCATGCAAAATAATTATCTGCTTCGATGCCGACATATTTTCTCCCGAGTTTTTTTGCGACAACTGATGTAGTACCCGAACCGACAAAAGGATCAAACACAATGTCGTTTACCTCGCTACTGGCTAATATAAGTTTAGCAATCAATTTTTCAGGCTTTTGTGTGGGATGCTCTGTATTCTCCGACATCGACCAGAACGGTATCGAAATATCTGTCCACAGGTTCGAAGGATGAGTCAATCTGAAATTTCCATTTTCGAATTCTATCCAGTCCTTGGGAAGGCCGTTCGAATCCCTGTAAGGGGCAATAACTTTTTTAATCAGTTTAACAGCATTTACATTGAACTTATATTTATCCGACATTGTGCAGAACCAGATATCTTCGGAATTATTTTTCCAGTTCTTTACCGAACCTCGGCCTTTTTCCCTTTCCCAAGTAATCCTGTTACGGATTATAAAATGCTTGCTGAGTACCGACGAAATGGAAATCGAAGTGTACCAGTCGCTGCAAAAATATAACGAAGCGTTCTTCTTTAAAAGTGGTTTAAGAGCTATTATAATTTTCTCAATCCAAGCAGCGTATTTATCAATACTTCTAGAAGTAAATTTAATTGAGTTAAACGACTTATTTAAATTATACGGAGGATCGAGTATCAGTAGATCTACGAAATTGTCGGGCATAAATTTTACGGCATCGAAGAAATCCTGGTTAATTGTTTTGTTGATCAAAGAATCTGCTTCGACTTTAGAATTTAATTTTAGTAACTTTTTCGAGTACCCGTTCAATTCATCATCATGAAGAATAATGGTCTTGTTTCTCGACTTCGCCTTTTGCCCTGCCTTCATATTAATAATCCATAATTACTTAGCAAGGCGACCGGGTGAAATTGAAGGATCGATTTCAATTATTTTCACTCTCTCTTTTTCATCTGTATCGAGAGCTAAAATCATTCCCTGCGATTCGATTCCAAATAGTTTTGCCGGTTTTAAATTTCCAACAATCAATATATTCTTTCCAATTAATTCTTGAGGACTGTAGCTTTTTGCAATGCCAGCCACAACCTGTCTTTCGTCATTACCAGTATGCAATTTTAATTTTAGAAGTTTATCACTCTTAGGTACTTTTTCGGCTTCAATTACTTTTGCAACCATCAATTTAACTTTCTTAAAGTCGTCTATCGAAATCAATTCATCTTCATTTGACGTCTCTCCAGAATCGAGTTTGGAAAGTTGCTGGTCAATAATTTTGTCTTCGATCTTAGTAAAGAGAATTTCAGGTTGTTTCAATACTTTGCCAGCTTCAAGATGGAATTGGCCGGATTCATACCACGGGACTTTTTCGGCATCAAGCATGTTGAATATTTTTTGAGATGTAAAAGGAATAACTGGTTCAAATATTTCTGCCAGAGTGTAAATTGTATTAAGACAAATATTTATCGTTGTAGCGCATCTGTTTTTGTCTTTTTTAACTGTAATCCACGGTTCAGAATCATTAAAATACTTATTTGCAGCCCTTGCAAGATTCATCATTTCAAAGACTGCATCCTTGATTTTATACCTTTCGATTAACTTGCCTACTTTTTCAGGATAACTTTTAACCAGCTCAATCATCTCTTTGTCGATATCCTTAAGCTCATAAAGAGGGGGCACTTTGCCTTCAAAATGCTTAAAAGCAAAAGTAAAAGTACGATTAATAAAATTACCTAAGATGTCGGCAAGTTCGCCGTTATTTCGCGATTGAAATTCTTTCCAGTAAAAATCCGTGTCTTTATTTTCAGGAAGGTTGGCAGCTAAAGTATACCGCAATGGATCGGGAGGAAACATATCGAGAAATTCCAGCACATCGACTCCCCATCCTCGCGACTTAGAAAATTTTTTACTTTCAAAATTCAGGAATTCATTTGCCGGAACATTCTGAGGCAAAATATATTTGTCGTCATTGTAATCGTTCCATGCCATCAACATTGCAGGGAAAATAATTGTATGAAAAACAATATTATCTTTTCCGATGAAGGCAACATATTTGGTTTCTGGATTCTGCCAGTAATTTTTCCATAAGTCGGGATCATTTCTTTTTTCCGAAAGTTCTTTTGTAGCAGAGATATAACCGAGGACTGCTTCGAACCAGACGTAAATTACTTTCCCTTCTGCATTTTCGAGAGGCACTTTAATTCCCCAGTCGAGATCTCTTGTTACAGCCCTGTCTTTTAATCCATCTTTAAACCAACCGCGGCAATATTGAAGAACATTTTCTTTCCAGCCGTAATTTTTATTCATTTCGTCGACGTATTTTTCAAGACGCTCCTGAAATTTACCCAGAGGAAAATACCAGTGCGAAGTTTCTTTTAATATTGGCGTTTCGCCGGATATTTTGCTTTTGGGATTTTTCAATTCGGAAGGTTCATATAACGAGCCACATTTTTCACATTCGTCGCTTCTGGCTTCTTCGTTGCCACACTTAGGACATGTACCTTCAACGTACCTGTCTGGTAAAAACATTTTTGCTTTGGGGTCGTAAAACTGCATCGATTTTTTCTCGATGAGTAGTCCATTATCATAAAAACATTTGAAAAATTCCTGTGCAGTTTTATGATGAATCGGTATACTCGTTCTCGAATAAATATCGAAACTCATACCAAACTTTTCAAATGCCAGTTTATTTAATTCATGGTATCTGTCGATGATAACTTTGGGACTTACTTTTTCTTTATCCGCTGTAATTGTAATAGGCACGCCATGCTCGTCGGAACCACAAATATAAATCACATCATCGCCTTTGAGTCGTTTATAACGAACATAAATATCAGCCGGTAAATAAGCTCCGCTCAAATGTCCGAGATGAATTCTTCCATTGGCATAAGGCAAAGCCGACGTAACTAAGACCTTTTCTTTCTTCAATTTTTCCACTCATTTTTATTAATGATTGAGGACAAATATAAGAAATTTCCAAGAATAAGAATCGTGAGAATGGGAAAGGATACCATGAGATAAATAATAAAGTTCTTCCCGAAATTGACATCAACCGACAATTGGAGCCATCGTTAACCTTAGATTAAATCGGTGAATAAGTTTAACCCTCCAGCCCTTTGTACATTTCGTCGATTAAATCGCGGTATCTTTCTTCAATAACTTTTCTTTTCACTTTCAATGAGGGAGTCAGCTCGCCGTCTTCGATTGTAAATGGCTTGTCGAGGAGAGTGAATTTACGAATCCTTTCGAAAGAGGAAAGTTTCTTTTGAAATTGCTCAAGTTCTCTATCGAGCAATTCATAAATTTGTTTCATCTTCACCAGTTCTTTTTCGTCTTTGTATTGAATTCTGTTGGCATCGGCATATTCTTTCAAAGCTTCAAAATCGGGGACAATTAATGCCGTGATAAACATTCTTCGATCGCCTATTATAACAAATTGCTCGATATATTTACTTGCAAGGAACATGCTTTCTATTGGAGTCGGTGCAATATATTTGCCCTGACTCGTCTTAAACAGATGCTTTTTTCTGTCTGTAATAATCAGAAAACCTTCTGCGTCGAAGACGCCAATATCGCCGGTATGTAACCAGCCGTTTTTTATTGCTTCTTCAGTTTCTTTTTTATTTTTATAATATCCCTGCATGATGTTTGGTCCATGAGCAAGAATTTCGCCGTCTTTAGCAATCTTAACTTCAACGCCGGGCAAAGGCTTTCCCACAGTTCCGAATTTATAGTCGTTTAATCTGTTAACTGCAATGACGGGAGAAGATTCGGTCAAACCATAACCTTCGATTATAAGAATACCTGCAGCCTCGAAAAATATTCCGAGCTCGCGGGCTAAAGCTGCGCCACCAGAAATAAAGAATCTCATTCTTCCGCCCGTTCTCTCGCGCAACTTCGACAAAACAAGTTTGTCTGCCAATTTATGCTTCAAAGTCAATGAAATGGGTACCGGTTGCCCAGATTTTCTTGCTAATTGATATTCTTTACCTGTTTCGATTGCCCAATTAAATATTTTCTGTTTCTTTACTGATTGATTTTCAACGTTCCTTTTAATTTTTGTGTACATTCTTTCGAATAGCCTGGGCACGGCTGTCATAATTGTCGGTCGTATTTCAAGCATATTCGACGCAATTTTTTCAATTGACTCAGCATAGGCAATTGTTCCGCCGCACGAAAATGCAGTATAATACCCTGCCATCCTTTCGAAAATATGACACAACGGAAGGAAAGAAAGGAAAATATCGTTTTCATTGATATCGAAAACTTCGTGTGCTGCTTTAATATTCGAAACAATATTTTTATGCGTAAGCATTACTCCTTTCGGCTCGCCTGTAGTTCCAGATGTGTATATAATAGTGCAAAGTTGATTTTCTTCTACGAGTTCACATTTATCCTTGAAATATCCAGGATTTTCCATTCGAAATACTTTTCCCATATTTAAAATATCTTCAAAAGCATAAACTCCTTTATCTGGCGATTTTTCGGCATTGTTCATCACAATTATGAATTTAAGATGTCTGCATTTGTCTTTTATCTTCAAAATTTTATTTAGATGGAATTTATTTGAAACGAAAATGCCCACAGATTCGGAATTATTAAGAATATACTCGATTGTATCGGCTGTCGATATCGGGTAAAGAGGAACATCGATAGCTCCAAGTCCCAATATAGCCATATCGGCATAAACCCACTCAGGTCTGTTTTCTGAAATAATTGCAATCTTATCATCTTTTTTGATTCCTAACGAAGCCAGACCACAAGCCAGCAGTTCGGTTACTTCATACACTTGATCGTATTTTATGTCTATCCACCTGTCCTTATCCTTGTATTTGAATGCCGGCTTATCCTTACCCTTACCAAATTCTACAGCTACGATGTGAAATAATTCAGGAATTGTTTTAAAGTCTTTTATAATTGGCATATCATTCCCCAAAATATTTTATTACAAGATAAACTGACAGAATAAAAAAGGCAATCAAATTCTAATGGCCAATATTAATTTGAAGTATTACTTTTTATCTACTTTTCAAATTGTTACTTAGTGCAATAAGTAATAATAACACAATTCTCTTCTTTACCTTTCCGGCAGTATTGTGCCATTAATTTTTATTACTACAGTTTTGTCCGCCATAACTTTCTGATGCCGTAAGTCATTCAAAAAAGTTTTCACTCCTGAAGCGGCAAATTTTTTTTGCGATTTGAAATATTTATTCCAGCTTATTTCTCGATCACCCGCTTCATCAATGATTTTATCCTGACAATATTTTTGCTATAATTACGGATTAAAATTTATTTTATATGAAATTTCTAAGAAGATTATACGATTGGGTACTTCATTGGTCGGAAACTCGGTATGGAGCGGCAGCATTATTTGTACTGGCATTTGCCGAGGCTTCTTTTTTCCCGATTCCGCCCGATGCTTTATTAATTGCTCTGGTACTCGGTTCAAGAGAAAAAGCTTTCCGTTTTGCCTTAATTTGTACAGTAGCTTCTGTATTTGGCGCTGCAGCGGGATTTGGATTAGGTCACTATTTATGGTGGGATTCGCCCGAAAATTTTTCCTCTTTAGCCAATTTCTTCTTTGCCAATGTTCCTGGCTTTACAAAAGAATTATTTTTTAACGTACGCAACCTCTATAACGAATGGAACTTCTGGATAATTTTTACCGCCGGTTTTACACCCATCCCTTATAAAGTATTTACAATTTCAGGTGGTGCTTTCGATATCAATTTTCTTCTTTTCATTGTTGCCTCAGTGGTTGGTAGAGGACTTCGTTTTTTTCTGGTTGCAGGATTAATATGGAAATTCGGCGAACAAATCAGAACGTTTATCGATAAGTATTTCAATATCCTGGCTATTCTATTTACGGTATTGCTAATTGGTGGATTTGTAGCAATAAAATACCTGATTTAATCTGCGAGTATCTTACCGTCGACAACGGGAGTTACGCAAATTAAGGGATTGTCCGGGACACCAAAATAGTCAAATATTTCTTCGTAGAGTTTATAGTGATATCCCCTAGATTCGAGGCGCGAAAATTTTTTGTACGAAATGAAGTTTCCATCGTCGTTTGTGGGCGCTTCGAAACTGATTGCTCGTTCGTAGTCGCTACGCGCCTGTTGTTTCAAAAAATTTATTTTTTCGGTGTCCGTACCCTCAGCTTCATATGAAATTGCCCGGAAACCGACGACGTTTTTGTTCTGGATTTCAACATAAATATTTAATATCAATTCTTTCATAATAAACAGGCTGCCATAAATGTGGGCAGCCCCTTTTAATCTATTATTTTTTATTCGGACCAACCATATTTTCCGGTCTTACATACTTGTCAAATTCCTCTGCCGTTAACAACCCCAATTCAATAGAAGCCTGTTTCAGGGTTTTGTTTTCAGCGTAAGCCTTTTTAGCCACCTTAGCTGCGTTGTCGTATCCAATAACAGGATTAAGAGCTGTTACGAGCATAAGAGAATTATTCAGATGTTTGTTGATGACTTCATGATTCGGTTCTATTCCAACGACACAATTATCCGTAAAGCTCTCGCATGCATCAGCTAATAGACGAATTGATTGTAAAATATTGAAGGCGATTACTGGCATGAAAACGTTGAGTTCAAAATTACCGCTTGCGCCTGCAAAGTTAATAGTAACGTCGTTGCCAAATACTTGTGCACATACCATTGTCATTGCTTCTGATTGAGTCGGATTCACTTTGCCTGGCATAATTGAACTTCCAGGCTCGTTAGCAGGCAAAATAATTTCACCAATTCCGCAACGAGGACCTGAACCGAGCCAGCGTATATCATTTGCTATTTTCATTAATGAGGCTGCTATTGTTTTCAAAACCCCGCTGAATTCAACAAGAGCATCTTTACCTGCCATGGCCTCGAATTTATTCGGAGCAGTACGGAACGGTTTGCCAGTAAGCTCAGAAATTTTTTGTGCAGCTTTAACAGCATAGTCCGGATGCGTATTTAATCCCGTACCTACAGCTGTTCCTCCCAGAGGTATTTCATAAAGCCGATTTAAAGCATCGTTAATTCTTGCTAATCCATTTGTTAATTGTTGCGCATAACCCGAAAATTCCTGCCCGAGCGTTAATGGAGTAGCGTCCATTAAATGTGTCCTTCCGATCTTAATTATCGAGGCAAACTCTTTCGATTTTTCCTCTAAGGCATCTCTTAATTTTGTTAACATCGGAATCAAACGGCGATGAACTTCTTCAACTGCAGCAATATGAATAGCAGTAGGAAAAGCATCATTTGTGGATTGGGATTTGTTTACGTCGTCGTTTGGGTGAATTGGTGTTTTACTGCCGAGCTTACCTCCGGCAATTTCAATTGCTCGATTCGATATAACTTCGTTTACATTCATATTTGTCTGAGTTCCGCTTCCAGTTTGCCAGACAACCAGTGGGAAATGATCGTTTAATTTTCCTTCGATAACTTCGTCGGCAGCTTCAATTATTAATTCCTTTTTCTCGTTGGGTAAAAGACCCAATTCATTATTGGTTAATGCGGCGGCTTTTTTTACAATTGCGAGCGCTCTAATTAATTCGAATGGAAATCGTTCACCCCCGATTTTAAAATTTTGTAACGACCTTGCCGTTTGCGCTCCGTAGTATTTGTCTGAAGGGACTTTAATTTCTCCCATGCTGTCAGATTCAATTCTGTAGTCCATTTTCAACTCCTATGATATTTTAAATACGTACAACAAATTAATGGAATGTGTAAATTATTGCAATGGTCACAAAAAGTTATTGAGCGAGGGGAAGTCGACGGGCACCGACATATCTTTTTTTATAATAAGTTTCGTCGAGAGAAGAGACTGTCACTCCTAAAGTTCTACTTGAATGGATAAATTCCCTGTTCCCGAGATAAATTCCCACATGGCCGGGGTAAGCTCGCCTCGAAGTATTGAAAAACACAAGGTCACCAAATTTCAATTCATTTTCAGCCACACTCATACCTATCGTGAATTGTTCCCTGACTGTGCGAGGTAAATCCACTGAGAAAGCACTCAATACTTGCTTTGTAAATGCCGAGCAATCGATGCCTCTATCGGAGTTACCACCGTATTTATATGGAGCATCAATATATTTTATGACTTCGAGAAGTAATTTTTCTCTGAAGGAAAGAGGCACTTCGGAGCTTATCGATGTTCTATAATCATCGATAAATTCCTTAACGTCTACTGAATTTATCTCCTCGGGGAATTCGTCAAATTCGTCTATTTCCTTATTCTGAACAGGTGTGCTCAAACTTACTGAATCAATTTTTGAATCCTCTTCTGAAGTGAATCTTGGATTTTTACTTACTTCTTCTTTTTTCTCCGTCGATTTATTGTATCTTACAGAAGATGAAGTGGAAGCACACCCTGTCATCATAATAGAAAAGATGAGTAAAAGAGATATAACTATTTTTCCGAACATTCGATTATTATCCCAGATATGCTCTTAAGTTTTTACTCCTGGATGTATGTCTGAGACGGCGAATTGCTTTCTCCTTAATCTGACGAACTCTCTCACGCGTAAGATTAAACTTTTCGCCAATTTCTTCAAGTGTAAGAGAATGTTCGCCGTTGAGTCCGAAATAAAGTTTTATAACTTCAGCTTCTCTATCGGTCAATGTTGAAAGCGCTCTTTCAATTTCTTTTTTCAGGGATTCCGACATTAAGGTTTGGTCGGGCGAAGGTACTTCATCATTTGGTAAGACGTCGAGCAGACTATTTTCTTCACCTTGACTGAAAGGAGCGTCCATTGAAACATGTCTGCCGGCATTTTTAATAGCGTCTGCTACTTCCGAAACATCCATGTTCAATTGTTCAGCTAATTCTTCGGCATTCGGTTCTCTTTCGAATTCCTGAACCAGGTTGCTGTAGGCTTTACCAATTTTATTGAGTGCACCTACTCTATTGAGTGGAAGTCGTACAATTCTCGATTGTTCGGCAAGCGCCTGAAGAATCGATTGACGAATCCACCAGACTGCATATGAAATAAATTTAAAGCCACGAGTTTCATCGAAACGCTTGGCTGCTTTAATCAATCCCAGATTACCTTCGTTAATTAAATCACCAAGTGACAAGCCTTGATTTTGATACTGCTTTGCAACAGAGACTACAAATCTCAGATTTGCTTTGACCAGTTTTTCCAGAGCTTTCTGGTCACCTTTTTTTATTTTAATCGCAAGTTCAATTTCTTCTTCTGGAGTAAGCAATTCAACTTTACCGATTTCTTGCAGGTATTTGTCGAGAGAAATACTTTCACGGTTTGTAAATTGTTTTGTGATTTTCAAGGTTCCTCTCCCCTATCTATTTATCAGTATTAATAGAATCCACAATACCTACAATCGAAGCGTCGACAGGAGCCATTTCTACATCGAGCGGAATAACAGCTTCGCTTGCGGTTACGTAAAAAATAATTTCACCAGGTCCGGCACCTACAGTATCGAGCGCTATAATAGGACTACTGATATTTTCCAGATTGTAGTTAACAGGTTGAATTAGTTGCATTTTATAACCTGTAATGGCGTCGTATTTTCTTGTAGCCCATATTGTTCCAATTACTTTTCCAAGGTGCATAGAAAGAATACCTACTTATTATCGCTAATTGCGACGTCAAGTTTATCGACGATAGCCATAATTACTGCGTCAACGGGTTTGTTTTTGGTAAAAGTTGTTTGTCGTGCCGAACTACCCTGCGCTACTAAAACCGTTTCGCCGATGCCTGCACCCACCGAATCGACAGCTATTATCGTTGATGTTTTTGGCGTTAAGTCGAGATTCAATTCACGGACAATCAGAAATTTTGCGCCCACAAGATTTTCGTCCTTGCGTGTTGACCAAACTGTTCCTATTACCTTTCCGAGTAGCAGAACTACCTCCCTGTTTTAATTTTTGCCGCGTCTATTATTTCGATGCCAGAATTCGAATACTTTTCTACCTGTCTTGTGACCAATGGCAATTTGTTGTTTAATGCCACAGAACAAATTAAAGCTTCACGGACGCCCGCAACTTTATTAAAAAATTTTGAAATGTTCAAACTATATCTTGAATTTAAGCCAAGTACTTTCAACGCCGAGAGCAGACGTTTCACCGCTTCTTCCCGCACCTGGTTGTTCGAATTGAAAAAAAGTTCAGCCGAATTTATTACCGTAGTAAAACAAATACCTCGTCTCATCAGAATTTCCAGTATCGAATCCTCACTTGCATCGCTCTCAAGGTATTCTATCAAAATATCAGTATCGATTAAATAATGTTCTCTCTTATTTTCCATGTTCATACCAAACGAATTCCTTCCCGAAATTTTCCTTTTTTAAACTTCCCTTCGTCCTTAAAAAATCATAAACTGTGGAATATGGAATTCCCTGAGTTTTTTGAATTCTGTCAAAAAGCTCTTCTGAATAACCTTCGAGTATTGCAAGCTTTCTTGCATCGTAAAATATTGTAACAAAAAATTCGGTAATTTTTTTATCATTAATTTGCTTAATGGCATATTCGCTTAATGTTACCGTGTTGTCTTTGTTAAGTTGTGCCGCACATGAAATTAATTCCGTTAAATTATCTTTATTCATACAAAAAGCTTTTTCCTTTCAAATCGTTGTTAACTTTGAAATAATGGGCTACAGTTTGGGCTACGTCTGCAAATGTATTTCTAATACCAAGATTGCGCGCTATTTCATCTTTTGAATAAAAAAGTAAAGGAACGTATTCTCTGCTGTGGTCTGTGCTCGGAGTCGTAGGATCGTTTCCGTGATCTGCAGTAATGACTAAACGATCGCTGGAATCAAGCTGATTTAAGAGCAACGGCAAAAATTCGTCGAATTCTTTCAGAGCACTTGCAAAACCATACGGGTCGTTTCGGTGACCATAGTAGACATCGAAGTCGACCAGATTTACAAAAATAAACGAAGATTTGACATTCGCACTCACCTGCAGGAGCCTATCCATTCCTTCCGAATTTGATCTGGTTTTGTAACCAATTTTTATTCCCCTGTAATTAAATAAGTCGTTTATTTTACCAATAGCAATCGTATCAATTTTATTATAATATAAGTAATCGAGAATGGTATATCCGAAAGGATCGAGAGAGAAATCTTTTCGATTTGTCGTTCGTGTAAATTTTCCCGGTGTGCCGATAAAAGGACGAGCAATAACACGCGCAACTGCATCTTTACCTGTTAATACATTTTTTCTTGCGATTTCGCAGATTTCATAAAGTCTATCTAATGGTATTACTTCTTCGTGAGCTGCAATTTGAAATACGGAATCGGCAGAAGTATAAACTATTGGGAATGAAGTTCTCAAATGTTCCTCTCCTAACCTTTCGATAATTTCTGTGCCTGAAGCGGGAATGTTACCAAGAACTCCTTCGACTCCAGTTTCTTCGATAAATTTATTGATAATAGATTGAGGAAATCCATTTGGATAGAGAGGAAATTCTTTATCAATATGTAATCCGCCCAGTTCCCAGTGGCCTGTTGTTGAATCTTTACCGATGGATACTTCCATCATTTTACCGAAAGAAGCTAACGGTGAGTCAACTGGCTCGATTCCTTTGACCGACTCGATATTGCCCAGACCGAGCTTTTGGAGATTGGGCAAATTCAAGCCGCCCACGTATTCAGCCATGTTTGCCAGAGTATTGCTGCCCTGATCGCCGTATCTTGAAGCATCTGGCAGTTCTCCGATGCCTACGCCGTCTAAAACTATTACAATAAAATTTTCCACAAACTGTCACAAACTTTTTACGGTGTTCCCTCCTTTTTCGAGGGCTTTATTGAGCGCCAACTCGGCATTGGACAATATTTCACCAACATCCGTTTTGTTTGTTGTGGAAGCAACACCCACCGAGATTGTAAAAGTTGTCTGTTTCGAAACTACCGAAATTGGCTTACGTGCCACTTTAATACGAAGTTTCTCAGCCCACAGGAAAACGTCTTTAGGTGCCGTATTGAAAAAGTAAACGGCAAAAACCCTTTCACTTAAACGACCAATTAAATTCATTGGTGTCATTTCATCACGGATCATTTGTGAGATAGCTTTCAAAACTTTTGGAAATGGATTACCATCGAAGAGCGAATCTTCTTCGATAAAATCATCGATTTTAATTAGGGCAAGTGCACCAGGCAATGCAAGTTCTTTGCTACGAACCAGATCAACAGTTAAACGTTCTATAAACGACTGGTAATTTAAAACTTTTGTCTCGACATCGTGGGCAAGTAAGTTTTTCAATACATTAATCGATGCGTGTGAATAAAGAATAAATGCAAAAATTTTAGTAGCATTCTTGACAAATGTAACTTCACTGTTCGAATAATAATTTTTTTTGAGGCTCTCGAAACATAACACTCCATAATTTTGCTCGTCGTAGATAAGCGGTATCGCCAAAAACGAGCCGTCGAAACTTACGTCCTCATTCCTGTTAAATCGTGGCAGGTCTATTTGAGTAGTGTCGTCAATTTTAACTGGAATAGAACTCATAATTGATTTTCCGACCAGCGTATCTTTGAGTTCCACTTCCAGATTTTCGCCAACGTATTTCAATGAGGTTTTGTTGATAATACGCGAAGTCTTAAATTTTTGTTCGAGTGGATTATAAAGAACAAACGTAAAGACATCCCAGTCAAGCAATTTTTCGACTGTTTTATCGAGCACTTCAAAAATGTCTTTTTCCGATTCGAATTTTCTGTCTTTCTCCAAAATTTCTGTCAGGGCTTTAAGTCGCTGTTCGGCTTGCGATTCCGAGAATTTGTCTTCAAAAAGCGATATGATAATTGAGATGACTCTTACAATTTTTCCAAGAGAATAAATTTGTTCAATACCGAAAGCGTCTTTATCTTTTGAATCAAGTACGAGTAGCCCAGTTAGATTTTTTCCGTAGAAGAGAGGCACACCGACAAAACTTTTAATGCCCTGAGGAACGTTGTAATAACGGATAACGTCGGATTCTGCATTAGGTGAAATGTCAGTCAATAGTTCAGGTTCTTCATTTTGAATTATCTTACCGAGAATATCGTCTTCGAGATCGAACTTTTGACGCGTTATTGCTGAGGAACTCGACACGTACCGTTCGAGCGTCAGACGTTGTCGTTTTTTGTTGTACCAGAAAAATGCTGCCGTGTGAGCTATGAAGGCGTCTTTCAATACGCTCAATATTTTTTCAAGAAGGAAACCGAATTGTTCGTCGTGGCTAACGTCTTTCGGCAGTTCTTCCAGCGCAATCTTTTGAAAATTTTCTTTGATATCGGATGGTTTAAAAACTTCACGGTGACCTTTATTAGGAGGGAAATAGGCACGCATATTTTCCGTAGTCAATACTTCGATCCTTTTGACATTCGAAACAATCTTAAATCCTTCTCCCTCATCTGTTTGATGATCTGTATTGAGATCGAGCGACTCTTCTGTTCTTGATGATGGGATTGGTTCATCGTGAGTCTCTTCGGACACTTCTTTAGTGTTATCACGTAGAAAAATTATAAATCCAATATATATTACCAGAATTAAACTGGTAATAATTCTCGTTAAAAAATCATCGGTAAGAAAAAGGATGGTTAAAAGGATGGGTATTAACATAAATGTCAGAATTCTTTTTTTGTACTTCGACGATATACCCATCTCTTAGCTCAGAATTTTTACAATTTTGATTCAATAATAATAAAGTTTTCTGAAATTTTCATGATAAGTAGAGAGATGTAAGCAGTTTTATTATTTCTTTTTTGCCGGTATGTTTAACAGCTGAAAAGATGAAAGCGTTTGTTCCGAAAATAATTTCTGGAAATATTTCTTTAATAGTTTTCTTTGCATCCGTAATTTCAGATTGTTTCAATTTATCCACTTTGTTCATTATCAAGAAATATGGTAACTCTCTTGAATGAACAAATTCGTTGAGCATTAAATCGAGCGGTTGCGGTTTATGACGGGCATCGATCAAATGAAAAACAGTCGATATATTTTTATTAGTGTCGAAGAAATTAATGATGAGGTTTTCCCAGTAATTTTTCTCGCTTTTAGATACTTTAGCATAGCCGAATCCTGGCAAATCAACGATGTAAAATTTTCTTTCTACGAGATAATAGTTAATTGAACGTGTTTTGCCGGGAGTTGAACTTGTTCGTGCTACTTTTAATGGATAAAACAAAGTATTGATAAAAGATGATTTCCCTACATTAGATCTTCCACAAAGCACCACGCAGGGCAAGTCGTCTTTCGGTATTTCATTAATATTGAAAACCGACGTAACAAATTCTATTTTTTTCATAAACCCGAAACAATGATTTAAAAAAGAAACGTCCGGAAACCATTCAGAAATCCGGACGCATCTAAAATTTGGTATGAGAATCGACTAATTTTCTTCTTTCTTTTCTTCCGAAGAAGTTTCTTCACCGGCTTCAGCTTTGGGTTCCTGGCTAACTTCGGACTGAGGTTCAGCTTTTTTTACTTCTTCGTCGGTCTTTACTTCTTCTGCTTTTTTCTCTTCTACTTTAGTCTTACTTTCAGTTTTCTTTTTCGAAGCTTTTTCTTTTACAATGTCACTGAAGTCGACCAATTCGATATAAGCTAGTTCTGCACCGTCGCCTTTACGTTGACCCAGTTTAATAATTCTTGTATAGCCGCCTGGCCTATCGCCAATTTTATTAACAATCGAGGTAAAGAGTTCTTTTACAACTTCCTTATCTTTTATATCGGCAGCTACATATCTGCGGTTTGCGACTGTATCGACCTTAGCTTTCGTGATAATTGGTTCTACAAAAGTGCGCAACTCTTTGGCTTTTGCAAGAGTAGTTTTAATCTTTTTATGTTTCAGCAGAGAAGTAGCTAAATTTCTCAAAGTAGCCAGTCTGTGTTCCGAAGTTCTTTTTAATTTTCTTCCTTTAACTCTGTGTCTCATTATTGAACCTTCGCAGTTTTAATGATTATTTTTTATCGGTTTTTTCTGACAGATATTTATCGACATCCATACCAAAATGGAGCCCGTAATTTTCAACAATTTCTTTTAATTCTGCCAGTGATTTGCGTCCAAAATTTCTGAAACGGAGCATTTCGTTTTCGTCGCGGCGTACTAAATCGCCGAGCGTTTTGATATTGGCAGTTTTGAGACAATTATGAGACCTTACACTCAATTCAAGATCGTCAACGCTTGTTGAAAGAATTTTTCTCAATCTTTCAGCTTCTTCATCTCTTTCGGTTTCTTCTTTTACTTCTTCTGGTTCAGTTTCAAAATTAATGAACATTTGAATGTGGTCTCTTAAAATCTTGCCCGAAGTCGAAAGTGCTTCTTCGGGAGTAATTGAACCATCGGTAGTAATTTCGAGAGTAAGTTTTTCATAGTCGTTACGTTCACCGATACGAACGTTCTCGACGTCGTATTTGACATTTACAATTGGAGTATAAATTGAGTCAATTGGGATTGTACCGATAGTCATATCAGGAGTCTTCTGTTCCTGCGCTGACACATAACCTTTGCCAATGCCGAAACGAAGTTCAATATTTAACTTAGCATCTTTATTTAAGTGAGCGATATGTAGATCTGGATTCAGAATTTCAACTTCGGGGCATGCCTTTTGAATATCTTTTGCTTTGAAGTCGCCTTCACCGGTTATCGATACATGACAGCCTGTTGCCTTTTTATCGAGAAGTCTCATACGCACTTTTTTGAGATTCAGGATAATTTCGGTAACATCTTCCTGAACACCTGGAATAGTAGAGAATTCATGAAGCACGCCTTCAATTTTAATGGCAGTAATCGCAGCTCCCGGAAGTGAGGATAATAATACCCTTCTCAACGAATTACCTAATGTAACGCCAAATCCTCTCTCTAAAGGTTGAATAGTAAATCTTCCGAATGTAGCACTTTTGGAGGATTCTTCTTGTACTACGCCATCGGGCATTTTAATTAACGGATAGCTCATTTAATATATCCTCTATTATTATAAAATTACTTAGAATACAATTCGACAATTAATTGTTCGTTGGCATTCAATGGAATCTCTTCTCTTTCGGGGATATTCATAAAAGTACCCGAGAGGGAAGCTTTGTCGATAGAAAGCCAACTATATGCATTATCTTTAGTTCTTCTGAGTGAGTTATGGATAATGTCAAGTTTTTTGCTCTTTTCTCTAACAGCAACAACATCACCGGGTAAGAGCAAATACGATGGGATATCGACAATTTTGCCGTTAACAGTAAAATGCCTGTGAAGTACTAATTGTCGCGCTGCCTTTCTCGAAGGTGCAAAACCGAGTCGATAAACAACGTTGTCCAGACGTCTTTCGAGCAATTTCACAAGGTTAGCGCCAGTAATTCCTTTTTGACGTGTTGCTCTGAAGAAATAGAGCTTGAATTGTGTTTCTTGCAATCCGTAAATACGTTTTACTTTTTGTTTTTCTCTTAACTGAACGCCATACTCGGAAAATTTGGCTCTGCGCGATAAACCGTGCTGACCAGGAATATAATTTTTCTTTTCGAGTGGGCAGCGTTCGGAATGACATTTAGAACCTTTAAGAAATAGTTTTTGTCTTTCTCTTCTGCATAATTTGCAACTTGGACCAGTATATCTTGCCATCTAAATTTTCTCCTGTTATACTCTTCTACGTTTTGGTGGTCTGCATCCGTTGTGCGGAATCGGAGTAATATCCTTAATCGAAAGGATCTCCAGTCCTGCGGTGCTGAGAGCTCTTATGGCCGCTTCTCTGCCTGCACCTGGACCTTTAATTAAGACGTCTACTTTGCGCAGACCTAAGTCGTAAGCTTCTTTGGCAGCAGCTTCTGCGGTAACCTGAGCAGCAAAGGGAGTATTTTTTCTTGAGCCTTTGAAACCGTTTTTACCGGCAGAAGACCACGAAATTGTATTGCCATAAATATCTGTTATTGTAACAATCACGTTATTGAACGAAGCTTTAATGTGAGCTACTCCGACCGAATCAACGTGAACTTTCTTTTTTGTCTTTTTTCCTGCCTTAGCCAATTTGAATCTCCGTAATTAATTATTACTTCTTAGCCGGTGCTTTTTTCTTTCCGGCTACTGTTTTTCTTTTACCTTTTCTTGTTCTTGCATTTGTTCTCGTTCTCTGTCCTCTTACAGGCAAACCACGACGATGCCTCAAACCGCGATAGCAACCGATATCCATTAAGCGTTTGATGTTTTGCTGAACTTCACTCCTGAGAGCACCTTCAACTTTATAGTCAGAAGTCATGATTGCACGAATCTTTGCAATTTCTTCTTCGGAAAGCTCAGCAATTTTCTTATCGGGATCGATGCCTGCTTTAGACAATATATCCAAAGCGGTCTTACGACCTATACCATAAATATAGGTTAATCCAATGAACGATTTTTTTTGTTTCGGTAAATCAATTCCAGCTATACGAGCCAAATCTCTTCCTCCTATCCTTGTCTTTGTTTATGTTTAGGATTTTTGCAAATAACTCGAACTACACCCTTTCTTTTTATCACTTTACAATGTTCGCACATTTTTTTTACAGAGGCTCTTACCTTCATAGTAGCTCCATTTATTTATATCTGTATGTTATTCTTCCTTTATTAAGATCGTAAGGAGATAATTCAACTGCTACTTTATCTCCCACCAGAATTTTAATAAAATGCATTCTCATTTTACCGGAAATATGCGCAAGGATCTCATGCCCATTGTCAAGTCTAACCTTGAAATGAGCATTGGGTAACGTTTCAGTTACTACTCCATCAATCTTTATTGCTCCTTGTTTAGCCATATAATTCAGCACTTAGTTAATATTTCCGGTTTACCGTCAATTATTGCAATGGTATGCTCGAAATGAGCCGACGGCTTACCATCCATTGTTTTTACAGTCCATCCATCTTCTTCTACGAAAACTTTATGAGTTCCCAGATTTATCATCGGTTCAATTGCAATTGTCATACCATTCTTCAAAATTGCACCGCTTCCCTTTTTTCCGTAATTAGGAATTTGGGGATCCTCGTGCAAATGCTTACCGACGCCGTGTCCACATAAATCACGCACAACCGAATATCCAAAACTTTCAACGTACGACTGAACTGCATAACCAATATCGCCAATTCTATTGCCGGCACGTGCTTCTTCTATAGCAAGATAGAGTGACTTCTCCGTTACTTCCATCAATTTTCTTTTTTCTTCCGAAATATTTCCAACAGCTACAGTCAAAGCTGCATCTCCATAATAACCGTTCTTTTCTACACCGACGTCGATAGAAATTATTTCACCTTCTTTAAGAACTCTGTTGCCCGGTATTCCGTGAACAACCTCATCATCAATCGAAGAACAAATTGAGCCGGGAAAATCGAACGACCCGACCTGCGAATATCCTTTAAATGCTGCACGGGCATTATTGCTGAGTATGTAGTCCTCAGCCATTTTATCGAGCTCGAGCGTCGTTATGCCCGGTTTAACATAATTTTTCAGTAATTGAAGAACTTCTGCAACTATCTGAGAACTTTCTCTTATATAATCAATTTCTTTCTTGGTCTTTATTATAATCACAATTCACTAAAAAAAATATTAAAATCTTCTGCCTCTTATTTTACCGGATTTCATAAAACCATCGTAATGGCGCATTAACAGATGCGACTCGATTTGTTGAAGTGTGTCGAGTGCCACGCCAACAATAATTAACAAACTGGTTCCTCCAAAAAATGAAGCAAAACTTCCCGATACGCCGAATTTTGCTACAAATGCCGGCAGTATTGCCACAATAGCAAGAAAGATTGAACCCGGTAAAGTTATTTTTGTCAATATATTATCTATAAATTCGGCGGTTTGCTTGCCAGGTCGTATACCTGGAATAAAGCCGCCTTGTTTTTTCATATTTTCTGCTACTTCCTGCGGATTAAATGCAATTGCTGTATAGAAATAGGTGAAAAAGACTATCATCAAAGCATAAATAAAAGAATAAGTAAACGACTGATAATTAAAATAACCCGCAATCGACGCAATAAATTCGTTATTCGGGAAAAATGAAAAGAGTGTACTTGGAATAAACATAATCGACTGAGCAAAAATTATTGGCATTACACCTGCAGTGTTTACTCTTAGAGGAATGTATTGAGTAACGCCTCCATAAACTTTTCTTCCAACAACTCTTTTTGCGTACTGCACTGGAATTCTTCTTGTGCCTTGAGTAACAAGTATTACACCTGAAATAACAAGTAACATAAAAGCAAGAATAACAATTTCAATTACGAGATTACGCTGACCTGCTGCAAGTAATCTGTACTCGTCGAGTAGAGCATAAGGAAATCTGTCGATAATACCTATAAATATTATGAGAGAAATACCGTTGCCAATTCCTTTGTCTGTAATTTGTTCGCCGAGCCACATAATGAAAATTGTGCCGGCAACAAGAAATACAATGGTTGAGAATGTCCACCCAATCCCTCTAACTTCTTCGGGGACAACAGGTACTCCGTTAAAATTCATATTGAGAAGATGAATCGTTACGCCCCAGGCTTGAAAAGCAGAAATAATTACTGTTCCGTAACGTGTCCATTGAGTAATTTTCTTTCTGCCTTCTTCTCCTTCACGCTGAAGTTTTTGAATATAAGGAACAACAGCTCCAGCCAGCTGTAGAATAATCGAAGCTGAAATGTAAGGCATTATACCAAGAGCGAACAGGGCTGCATTTCTGAAAGCGCCGCCGACAAACAAATCGTATAATCCGAAGAGATTGTCGGAAGTAGAATTTGACATAGCCGAGCCGAGCAAGTGAGAATCGATACCCGGCAAAGTGATGTGAGCGCCTATTCTTACGATCACAAGCAATGCTAAAGTATAAAGGATCCTTTGCCTCAGCTCGTGAATCTTAAAAATATTCCGGAAAGTTTCTTGAAAAGTTGCCATTAAGCTTTAATCTCTTTTATGGTTCCACCGACTGATTCAATTTTTTGTTTAGCCGAAGCGCTAAATGCGTGAGCTTCAATATTTATTTTGGATTTAATTTCCCCGCTGCCCAAAATTTTATATGGAGCAGCAGCTTTCGAAATCAAACCATTTTGATACAAAACTGAAGGAGTAATAACATCTCCTGCAATTTTATTTTCGTCAACTAATTTTTGAATTCGGTCGAGATTAACAACCTGGTAAGTCAATTTAAAAGGACTCTTGAAGCCACGTTTAGGCACTCTGCGCTGCAAAGGCATCTGACCACCTTCGAACCAGATTTTGAATTTTGCACCCGACCTCGAGCGTTGTCCATTCATACCACGAGTAGCAGTTCCACCGTGTCCGCTACCTTCACCTCTTCCAATTCTTTTTTCCCTTTTGTTAGAACCTTTAGCAGGTTTTAAATTACTTAAGATGTCCATGTATCACCCTGTTAATCTTCTATTTCTTCTACTTTTACTAAATGAGACACTTTTCTTACCATTCCTCTGATTTGAGGAGTATCGTTATGAATTACCTGATAATTCGGTCTTCCTAAACCGAGAGCTTCGATAGTAAGCTTTTGTGGTTTCGGACGATCAATTATGCTTCGTATTTGTGTAATTTTTAATTTCTTTGCCATGTCAACCTCACTCTGCACTGAACAACTCGTTAAGTTTCATACCTCTTTTGAAAGCTACCGAGCGAGCATCCCATAAATTCAATAAAGCAGCCAGTGTAGCTTTAACCTGATTATGCGGATTAGATGAACCAAGCGATTTGGTCAAAACGTCCTGAACACCTGCAGCTTCGAGGACTGCTCTTACACCGCCGCCAGCGATCAGCCCGGTACCCTGAGATGCTGGTTTAATGAGAACTTTGCCTGCTCCAAATTTTCCGATAATTTCATGTGGTACCGTACCATTGATAACAGGAACTTTATATACATTCTTCTTAGCATCCTCAATGCCTTTGGAGATAGCATCTGTAACTTCATTAGCTTTACCCAGGCCAACGCCAACATGTCCATTGCCATCGCCGACTACAACAATAGCATTAAAACTAAAGCGACGACCACCTTTAACGACTTTGGCAACTCTGTTAATATGAACGATTTTTTCTTTTAAGTTTTCCAATCCGCTAACTTTTTTCGATTTGAAGTTCAATTTTCACTCCTTTTGAATTACCTTATTTTTAGCTGCCGGAGGAGGATTCGAACCTCCACATACGGCTCCAAAGGCCGCTGTCCTACCTTTAGACGATCCGGCAATCCCATTAGAATTTCAAACCACCTTCGCGTGCGCCTTCCGCAACCGCTTTTACTTTGCCATGATAGGGATAGCCGTTTCGGTCAAATACCGCTGCAGTAATTCCCTTTTCGGTTGCAATCTTTGCAAGCAACTTTCCTACAATTCTTCCTTTCTCAACTTTTCCTTTTACTCCTTTCAATTCCTCAGCAATCTCTTTAGATAAAGTTGAAGCTGCAGCTAATGTAGTTCCTGTAGTATCGTCGATTAATTGCGCATATATATGTTTGAGACTCTTAAACACACTCAAACGAGGACACTCAGGAGTTCCGTGTATTTTTTTTCTGATTCTAATTCGTTTTCTTAATCTTCTTGTAGTGTCTTTTAAAAACATTTTTCACACTCTCCTAATTATTTGCCGGCCGTTTTGCCTGCCTTTCTTATGATAACTTCGTTTGAATATTTAATACCTTTGCCTTTGTAAGGTTCGGGTTTCCTGAAAGATCTAATTTTGGCTGCTACGAGTCCCACAAGTTCTTTATCGCTTCCTGAAATTTTCAATTGATTAGGAGTTACGACTTCGATTTTAATTCCTTCCGGTGGAATAAAGAAAATTGGATGCGAATAACCGAGTGTCAATAAAATTCCGTTGCCTTTTGCTTCGGCACGATAACCAACACCTACGATTTCGAGTGTTTTCGAAAATCCTTCGGTAACTCCAACAACCATATTATTAATTAACGACCTGGTTAGACCGTGAAGCGCTCTATTTTGTTTCTCGTCGTTAGGTCGTGTTACGATAATTTCTTCTTTTGTAACTTCGACGTTAATATTCGGATGAATCTCCATCTGGAGTTCGCCGAGTTTACCTTTAATCTTCAAAAGATTACCATTTTTTGTAACGGTAACGTCTTTAATTGGAATCGGTTTTTTACCTATTCGTGACACTTTTAGACCTCTCAATTATTACCAAACTTGGCAGATTACTTCTCCGCCCACTGATTCTTTTCTTGCTTGTTTATCCGTCATTAAACCTTTTGACGTTGAAACTATCGATATTCCCAATCCATTCATCACTCTTGGGAGCTCATCTTTTCCGGCATAAATACGAAGACCCGGTTTACTGACTTTTTTCAAGCCAGTTATTGAAGGAATTCCATTAATGTACTGAAGATGAATACGCAAAATGTTCTGTTTGTTATCTTCGATGACATTATAATCTTTAATGTATTTGTTAGCTTTTAATATTTCTGCCAATCCTTCTTTCAACTTCGAAGAAGGAATATCGACGTATTTTTTTCTGGCTTTAATTGCATTTCGTATTCTTGTTAAAAAATCTGCAATCGGGTCGGTTGTCAACATTACTTTATTCTCCTTCTATTACCAACTTGATTTCTTTAAACCGGGAATTTCGCCTCTCAATGCCATTTCCCTGAGGACGAGACGGGAAACTCCAAATTTTCTGTAATATCCTCTGGGACGGCCGCTTATCATGCAGCGATTGTGTGCTCTTGTTGGAGCAGAATTACGTGGTAGCAACTGCAATGCCTCGTAATCACCTTTCTGTTTCAATTCTTTTCTCTTTTGAGCGTATTTTTCTCTCAGTTTTGCTCTTTTAACTTCACGTGCTATTAAACTTTTTCTTGCCATGACTTCCCTTTAATTATTTTCTTTTTTTCTAAATGGCATTCCAAATGCACTCAACAACTCATAAGCTTCTTTGTCTGTTTTGGCGGTCGTAACAAAAGTAATATCCATACCCAATACTCTGCTTACCTTGTCGATATTAATTTCGGGAAAGATGATTTGTTCTTTAATCCCGAGTGTATAATTACCTCTGCCATCGAAGGATTTGTCGGATATGCCTCTGAAATCTCTTACACGAGGAAATGCTATTGTAATCAGTCTATCGAGAAACTCATACATCCTTTCTCTGCGCAGTGTAACTTTAGCACCGATTTTCATTCCTTCTCTGAGCTTGAAGTTCGAAATCGACTTTCTGGCTGTTCTGATCGAAGCTTTTTGACCCGTAATAGTTTCAAGGTCCTTAACTGCTTCGTCGAGAATTTTCGGGTCCTGAACAGCCTGACCGACACCCATATTAATAACAATTTTTGCCAGACGTGGAACCTGCATAATGTTTTTATAGCCAAACTGCTGCATCAACTTAGGAGCAATCTCTTTTATATATTTTTCTTTGAGTCGAGCCGGAATTTTTTCTTCAACAACAGTTTCCTTTTCGGCACCGGCTTTAGCAGCTTTTTTTACTGCTTTTTCCTGTTTTTCAGTTTTTTGTTTTGCCATCTTAAATATCAATCCTTTTTGACGTTTAACTTATCGAAATTTTTATCTCAGCATTTCGCCGCTTTTTTTGCTAATTCTAACGCTTTTTTTCTTACCAGTTTTTTCATCGATTATGATTTTAGCTCCTATACGCGACGGCTCGTTTGTCTTAGGGTCGAGAATCATTACATTAGAAGCATGAATAGGAGCTTCTTTTTCGATAATTCCACCCTGCGGGTTTTTTTGAGAAGGCTTCGTATGCCGCTTACGTAAATTGACGCCTTCAACAATCACCCGATTTTCAGCGGGAAAAACTTTCAGAATTTTACCGGTTTTCCCTTTGTAGTTACCAGTTATAACAATTACGTTGTCATTTTTTTTAAGTTTCATAGCATCAATCCTCTTATAGAACCTCTGGAGCCAGAGAAATTATTTTCATAAATTTTTTGTCTCTTAATTCTCTTGCAACAGGCCCGAAGATACGAGTACCTCTCGGTTCGCCCTGATTGTTGAGCAATACGGCCGCATTGTCGTCGAATCTGATATAGGAGCCGTCTTTCCTACGCACTTCCTTTTTAGTGCGAACAACAACGGCACGCGACACATCGCCTTTTTTCACTGCACCTCCTGGAATGGCTGCTTTTACACTAACGACAATAATATCGCCAACACTGGCATATCTTCTGCCGCTGCCTCCCAGTACGCGGATACATCGGATTTTTTTCGCACCCGAATTGTCCGCAACAACTAAATTTGTTTCTTCTTGTATCATAATTCCCAGATCTCCGTCGAGCTTTTTCTATTTACTTAGCTTTTTCGATAATTTCTACTAAACGCCATGTTTTTCTTTTACTAAGAGGGCGTGTTTCCATTATTTTTACTTTGTCGCCGATGCCACATTCATTTTTTTCGTCATGAGCCATCAGCTTAGTGGTCTTTTTGAAATATTTCTTATACAATGGATGCGCCACACGTCTTTCAATCGCAACGATGATACTTTTATCCATCTTATTACTAATTACGGTTCCGATCCTAACTTTTCTATAATTTCTTGTCTGCATGGAAAACTTTTTGCTCCTTATTTATTTTCCTTTGATTCGTTCTGTTTTGCTTCCTGAAGCTGGCGCTCTTTAAGAACCGTTTTCATTTTGGCAATATCTTTGCGTGTGGTTCTGAGCAGCGCTGTGTTTGTTAAATTTTTCAGTTCGTGCTGAAATCTCAGATCGATTAAATTCTTATGCTCTTCCAGAATTCTTCTCTGAATTTCTTCTGTTGACATTTCTCTGATTTGATAAATCTTCATTTTATCAATCCTTATGATTCTAAATCGATTCTCTGTACAATTTTAGTTTTAATTGGAAGCTTGTGAGCAGCCAATTGTAAAGCTTCGTGAGCTGTTTCTCTGTCGACACCGTTAATTTCAAACAAAATTCTACCCGGTTTTACAACTGCCACCCAGAATTCAGGAGCTCCCTTTCCCTTACCCATTCTTGTTTCGAGAGGTTTTTTGCTGACGGGTTTATCGGGAAAGATACGAATCCAGACTTTACCATCACGTTTCATTTTACGTGACAGAGCAACACGACAAGCTTCTATTTGACGACTTGTAATCCAGGCTGGCTCAAGCGCCTTGAGGCCATAATCACCAAAATTAACAAGGTGTCCTCTGGTTGCTTTACCTCTTCTTCTACCTCTTTGCGATTTACGATATTTTACTCTTTTTGGCATTAACATGGAATTAAACTCCTATTCGGATGAACGTTTACCTAAAATTTCTCCACGGCAGATCCAGACTTTTACACCGATAGAGCCGTATATTGTTTGAGCAGTAGCCTGTGCATAGTCGATATCAGCTCTTATAGTATGAAGTGGGATCCTGCCTTCTTTGTATTGTTCAGTACGAGCCATTTCGGCACCGCCCAGTCTTCCAGAGCACATCACTCTAATTCCTTCAGCACCCATCCTCATTGCTGCAGTAATTGCGGTTTTCATTGCTCTTCTAAAAGAGATTCTTCCTTCAATCTGCTTTGCAATGTTTTCGGCCACAAGATAAGCATCTAATTCGGGTCTCTTAATTTCCGAAATCTGGACTTTGACTTCTTTTTGAGTAATCTTTTTCAATTCTTCTTCCAGCTGGGCAATTTCCTTACCGCTCTTACCAATAACAACGCCGGGGCGCGAAGTATGAATTGTCAATATAACATTCTTCGAGGTTCGATCGATCTTAATGGCAGATACACCTGCATTTTGAAGTCTTTTTCTGATGTAACGCCGTAATTCGTAGTCTTCCATTAATTTTGGGGCGTAACTCTTATTTTCGAACCAGTTCGATTCCCAGCCTCTAATTATTCCGACTCTAAAACCGATTGGATGTGTCTTCTGACCCAAATCTTCCTCCGATTACTTTTTTGTTGCAACAACAATTGTTAAATGATTTGATCTTTTTCTGATTCTGTAAGCCCTGCCCATTGGTGCAGGCATAATTCTTTTCAAAGTTGGACCCTGATTGACATAAGCTTCTTTGACGTAAAGATCTGAAATATTGTGGCTCGTATTTTCATCTTTATTCATTAGATTAGAAACAGCCGAACGTAACACTTTTTCAGCATCAACTGAAGCATGTTTGGGCGAAAAATGAAGAATCTCGATAGCTTGTTCGACTGATTTACCTCTAATCAAATCGACAACCAACCTCATTTTACGTGGCGAGGATCCGATATATTTGTGTGTCGCTTTTGCTTCCATTATTCCAAACCTCAATTACATTCTTAATTTTTACTTTGCTTTAGATGCTTTTTCTGCTTTTGTTCCTGGATGTCCTCTGAAAATTCGTGTGGGCGCAAATTCACCCAACTTGTGACCGACCATATTTTCAGAAATATAAACCGGGATCATTTTATTACCGTTATGAACGGCAATTGTATGGCCTACAAATTCAGGAGAAATTGTAGATGCACGAGACCAGGTTTTAATTATCTTTTTTTGATTAGTCTCGTTTAACTGCCTAATTTTCCTGAGTAATTTGACATCAATATAAGGACCCTTTTTGACTGATCTTGGCATAGCTTACTCTATTTTCTTCTCTTTACAATATATTTATTAGAAGGATTTTTCTTTTTTCTTGTTTTAAGACCTTTGGCTTTTTGACCCCAGGGCGAAACAGGATGTCCACCACCTGATGTTTTACCTTCACCACCACCCATAGGATGGTCAACCGGGTTCATCGCAACACCTCTCACATGAGGTCTTATACCAAGCCATCTGCTTCTACCAGCTTTTCCGATGCTAATATTTTCATGATCTGCATTTCCAACTGTACCATAAGTGGCCATGCATTCCACATTAATCATTCTTACTTCACCTGAAGGCATTTTCAATTGAGCGTATTTACCTTCGCGAGCCATCAATTGGAGCGATACGCCTGCAGAACGACCTAATTGACCGCCTTTACCTGGCTTTAATTCAACGTTATGAACAAAACTACCAATCGGGATTTCTTTAAGTGGAAGTGCGTTTCCAACTTTAATTTCAGCTCCGCTACCCGACATTACAGTATCACCTACTTTCAAGCCGTCTGGAGCAATGATATATCTTTTTTCTCCATCTGCATAATGTAACAATGCGATTCTTGCTGTTCTATTCGGATCGTATTCTATCGAGAAGACTTTAGCTGGAATACCGTGCTTATCGCGTTTAAAATCGATTATTCTATATTGTCGTTTATGTCCACCACCACGATGCCGTGCTGTTACACGTCCCAGATTGTTGCGTCCGCCGGATTTTTTCAGTGGAGCCAACAACGATTTTTCTGGTTCTGTTTTAGTAATCTCTTCAAATGAAGAGACACTCATAAATCTCGTTCCTGGTGTAATTGGTTTTAATTTTCTAATAGCCATTTAGTTTACTCCGATTCTCTCAGATTATACTTCGCCGAATATATCTATTTTTTGACCTTCTTTTAGCGTCACAATTGCCTTTTTGAATTTTGGCGTTCTGCCTTCAAATCGACCTCTCCTTGTAAACTGAGTTCTTCTTTTTCCTTTATATCTCATCGTATTGACCGCAACAACGTCGACATTAAACTTTTCTTTAACAGCTTTAGCAATTTCAATTTTATTAGCGTCGACCGACACGATAAATCCAAATTTGTTCGGATGTTTTTCCTGAATCGAGGTCATTTTTTCTGTAATCAAAGGTCTTATAAGTATGCTTTTCATATCAATACCAAATTTTAATTAAATGTACTTTCAAGCAATTGAACAGCGCTCTTTTGTAGCATCAAAACTTGATTGTTTAGCAATTCATAAACGGAAGCTTTGTTAGCCTCTACAATCGAAACTCTATCGATATTTCTACCGGATTTATAAACGTTTTTCAAAGTTCCGTTAGTAAGTAAGAGAGTCTTTTTGCCGTTCAAATTCAAGGCTTTAAGAATTTCAACAAAATTTTTTGTCTTTGGTTGTTCGAAATCAAAATCCTCAACAACAATAATCTGATTAGCTTTCGATTTGTAAGAAAGGGCAGATTTACGCGCCAGTTGAACAACCTTCTTATTTAATTTTTGTCTGTAATTTCTAGGTTTTGGTCCAAATACTCGACCGCCACCGACCCAGAGTGGAGAGCGTATCGAACCCGCTCTTGCTCCTCCGCGTCCTTTTTGGCGCCACGGTTTTTTACCTCCACCCCTTACTTCACTTCTTTCTTTGGCTTTGTGAGTCCCCTGTCTTTGATTAGCTAAATAAGCTTTAACAGCAAGATAGAGAACATGGTCGTTCGGTTCAATTTCAAAAATATCTTTCGAGAGTTCTATCTGCTCGCCTGATTTTGTACCGTCTATTTTATAAACATCTACTTTCATTTTTCGATCGTCATTTATTTATTGATAGCAACTATTGAATTAACCGCACCGGGCACAGCACCTTTTATCATAATTATATTCTGCTCCGGTATAACTTTTACAACTTTTAAATTTCTAATCGTAACCTGTTTTCCGCCCATTCTTCCAGCCATTCTCTGTCCTTTGAAAACGCGGGATGGGAAAGAGCTAGCTCCAATTGATCCGGGTGCTCTTTCTCTATCACTTTGGCCGTGAGTAGAGGAACCGACACCTCCAAATCCGTGGCGTTTTACAACACCCTGGAAACCTTTGCCTTTGCTATTACCCGTAACTTTTACTTTATCGCCAGGCTGGAAAAGATCAACTTTAATTTCGTCTCCGACTTTAAATTGAGTAATATCGAAGTTTTTAAATTCTTTAACGAATCGGGGCGGAACAAGACCGAGCTTTTTGTAGACTTCGAGTTGGGGTTTGTTAACTTTCTTTTCTTTCTTTGAACCAAACCCAAGCTGAAGCGCTTCATAACCGTCTTTTTCAACAGTCCTTAAACCGTATACTTTACACGGACCTGCTTCGAGAACGGTTACTGGTATTACTTGACCGTCTTCACTAAAAATGTTAGTCATTCCGATTTTTTTAGCTATCAATCCAGGCATTTTTAATTTCCTATAACTTTATCTCAATATCGACGCCGGCAGGAATTTCTAACTTGCTCAGCGCATCAACTGTTTTATTGTTTGAATTATGAATATCGATAATTCTTTTATGAGCCCTAATCTCGAACTGTTCACGCGATTTTTTATCGACGTGTGGCGAACGCAAAACGGTAAAAACAGTTCTTTTTGTCGGCAACGGTATTGGTCCGGAGACCACAGCTCCCGTGCTTTTTACAGTTTTAATAATTTTCTCAGTTGACTTATCAATCAGAATATGATCATAAGATTTCAACTTAATTCTAATTTTTTGACCGGGCACTTTTTTAATTCTCCTTTTTACAAATCATATCTTAAATGTACTTTGCCTTTCGAGGCAAAAAGAAGGGAAAGATTCCTCTTTCCCTTAATCTATTATTCAAATAACTATTCTATAATTTTTGTAACAACACCAGCGCCAACAGTTCTACCACCTTCGCGGATAGCAAAGCGGAGACCTTCTTCCATTGCAATTTCAGAAATCAATTCAACCGACAATCTAACATTGTCGCCAGGCATAACCATTTCTGTACCTTCGGGCAATTTTGCAACGCCTGTAACGTCTGTTGTTCTAAAGTAGAACTGTGGACGATATCCGTTGAAGAATGGTGTATGACGACCACCTTCTTCTTTCGACAGGATGTAAACTTCACCTTCGAATTTCTTATGAGGTGTAATAGAACCTGGCTTAGCGAGAACCATACCTCTTTCAATTTCTTTCTTATCGATACCTCTTAACAACAATCCTGCGTTATCGCCTGCAATAGCTGAATCAAGTTCTTTACGGAACATTTCAATACCAGTAACAACAGTCTTTTTGTGCTGACCGAGACCAATCAATTCAACTTCTTCATTTAACTTTATCTGACCTCTTTCAACTCTTCCAGTTGCAACTGTTCCACGACCTGTAATTGAGAAAACGTCTTCAACTGGCATAAGGAATGGCTTATCTATATCTCTTTGTGGTATTGGAATATATTCATCAACAGCTTTCATTAAGTCCCAGATGCATTGGTATCTTGGATCATCAATAGGAGCATTTTCAGTACCAGCTTCAAGAGCCTTCAATGCAGAACCTCTGACTATAGGAATTTCATCGCCGGGGAATTCATATTTACTGAGAAGTTCTCTTAATTCCATTTCAACCAGTTCAATCAATTCGGGGTCATCAACCATATCAATTTTATTCAAGAATACGACTATTCTGGGTACGCCTACCTGACGAGCAAGAAGAATATGTTCTCTTGTTTGAGGCATCGGACCATCGGTAGCGGCAACAACAAGAATCGCACCGTCCATCTGAGCGGCACCTGTGATCATGTTTTTGACGTAATCAGCGTGACCTGGGCAGTCAACATGTGCATAGTGACGATTTTCTGTAGAATATTCAACGTGTGCCGTTGCTATAGTAATACCTCTCTCTCTTTCTTCGGGTGCATTATCAATACTATCAAAAGTACGAGCTTCGGATAACCCTCTTTTTGCCAGAGCCATGGTTATTGCTGCAGTCAATGTTGTTTTGCCATGGTCTACGTGTCCGATCGTTCCAATATTGACGTGAGGTTTACTACGATCAAATTTTTCTTTTGCCATCGAGTTACTCTCCTTGTTATTTTATATTCATTTTAATTTATTTAATTAATATTCTTCAACTGACTTTTTCGATTGAGATTTTTCCATAATTTCTTCTGCCACCGACTTAGGAACTTCAGCATAATGGGAAAATTGCATTGTGTAAATAGCACGTCCCTGGGTCATGGATCTCAATACAGTAGCGTATCCAAACATTTGTGCTAAGGGCACTTGGGCTCTAATAACCTGAGCATCTTTTCTTGTTGAAAAACCTTCTATTTTTCCTCTTCTTGAGTTCAAATCTCCCATGACATCGCCCAAATATTCTTCGGGCGTAATAACCTCAACCTGCATAATTGGCTCCAGTAAAATCGGATTTGCTTTTAGAGCACCGTTTTTGAAAGCCATCGAAGCTGCAACACGGAAAGAAATTTCGTCCGAGTCAACTTCATGATAAGAGCCATCATACAATTTAGCCTTGACGTCGACTACTGGATAGCCAGCCAATACTCCATTTTTCATCGCATCCTGTATACCATTAATAACAGGATTGATATATTCTTTAGGTACTACACCTCCAACAATTGCATTTTCAAATTCAAATCCTTTACCTGGTTCATTTGGTGATAACTCCAGCCATACATGGCCATATTTACCTCTACCTCCCGATTGCTTGATAAATTTACCTTCCGCCTGGACAGTTTTAGTGATAGTTTCACGGTAAGCAACCTGCGGTTTACCTATATTAGCTTCCACCTTAAATTCTCTTTTCATTCTATCAACCAAAATCTCAAGGTGTAATTCTCCCATACCACTGATCAAAGTCTGTCCAGTTTCCTGGTCTACTTTAACTCTAAATGTAGGATCCTCATCTGATAATTTTGCCAGCGCATCCGAAAGCTTGTCCTGATCGGATTTTGTTTTGGGCTCGATGGCAATTTCGATTACCGGTTCGGGGAATGCCATCTTTTCGAGCATAATTGGGTCATCTTCTGTACAAAGTGTATCACCGGTACGCGTGTTTTTAAGGCCAACGATAGCCGCAATGTCACCTGCACGTATTTCTTCCATATCTTCGCGATGATTTGCGTGCATCTGCAATATTCTACCTACTCTTTCTTTCTTATCCGACACCGAGTTATAGACATAAGAACCAGATTTAAGCGTCCCGGTATAGACACGAATAAACGTCAGTTTACCGACATACGGATCCGTCATTATCTTAAATGCGAGAGCGGCGAACTTTTCATTTTCATCAATTCTTCTTTCAACACGATCATTTTTATGTACGTGATGTGCTACAAGATTACCGAGATCGAGTGGAGAGGGCAAGAAATTAACAACAGCATCAAGCAACATCTGAACGCCCTTATTCTTAAACGAAGATCCACAAAGGACAGGTACAATTTTAAGTTTAATAGTTGCCTCCCTTAAAACACGGAGGACTTCTTCAGGAGTAATTTCTTTGCCTTCGATATACTTTTCAAGTAAAGTATCGTCGACTTCAGACACTGCTTCGAGCATTTGTGTACGATATTTATTTGCCACAGGCTTCAAGTCTTGTGGTATTTCAACATCTTCGTACGTTGTTCCGAGAGTTTCTTCATGGAACATACGTGCTTTCATAGTCATCAGATCGATAATTCCGCTAAACAAATCACCCTCGCCAATCGGCAAAGTAATTGGAACTGCATTTGCACCGAGACGATCTCGCATCATTTGAACTGCATTATGAAAATCAGCACCCACACGGTCCATTTTATTTACAAAAGCTATCCTTGGTACACCATATTTGTCAGCTTGTCTCCAAACCGTTTCCGATTGAGGCTCGACTCCGCCAACCGCACAGAATAAAGCGATGGCGCCATCCAAAACTCTCAAAGACCGCTCTACTTCAACTGTAAAGTCAACGTGTCCAGGTGTATCAATAATATTTATTTGATGCCCAGCCCACATTGTAGTGGTAGCTGCACTGGTAATCGTAATTCCCCTTTCTTTTTCCTGTTCCATCCAGTCCATTGTAGCGGCTCCATCATGCACTTCACCGATACGATGGACTTTCCCAGTATAGAACAAAATCCTTTCCGTCGTCGTCGTCTTACCGGCATCAATATGAGCCATAATGCCGATATTCCTAACCTTACTTATTTCAACTCTTTTCGACATAATTTATCAGCTTACTCCTTTTCACCATTTAAAGTGGGCAAAGGCTTTATTAGCTTCTGCCATTCTATGTGTGTCATCTTTTTTCTTAACAGAGTTTCCTTCGCCGTTAGAAGCAGCAATTAGTTCGGCAGCTAATTTAAGAGCCATCGACTTATCTTTACGTTCACGCGCATACGTTCTCAACCATCTCAATGCAAGAGCTACCCTTCTTTCGGGCCTTACTTCCATTGGCACCTGATAAGTAGCACCACCAACTCTACGGCTTCTTACTTCCACTAATGGAGATACATTTTGAACTGCTTTTTTGAAAACTTCTAAGGCTGACTTTTTTGTACGTTCTTCAATAATATCAAAACTTTCGTACACAATTCTTCTTGCCGTGGATTTTTTACCATCCCACATAATATAATTAATAAACTTAGATACCAGCACGTCATTATAACGTGGGTCCGGTTTAAGATATCTTTTTTCTGCTCTTCTCTTTCTCATAACTATTTAGCTTTTGGTTTTTTAGTTCCGTATTTCGACCTACCTTGTTTTCTATCCTCCACACCACTGGTGTCGAGCGTGCCTCGAATAATGTGATATCTGACACCGGGCAAATCCTTAACTCTGCCTCCTCTTATCAAGACTATAGAGTGTTCTTGAAGGTTGTGTCCTTCGCCCGGAATATAAGCAGTAACTTCAATACCATTACTCAACCTTACTCTGGCTACCTTTCTGAGTGCAGAATTTGGTTTTTTGGGTGTAGTAGTATAAACTCTGGTACAAACTCCACGCTTTTGAGGACAAGCTTCTAAAGCAGGAGCTTTATTTTTAGAGGTCACTACCTCTCTTCCTTTTCTAACCAACTGATTTATCGTTGGCACGTAAATCCTCCACGTCTATTTCATTTTAATAAAAATTCAGACTCAAAATTTATCGATAAATATTTCAATTGTCAAGTTAAGTCTATAGCAAATATTAATTTATCGATTCTTTTTCTTCAACTTTTTGTTCTTCTTTTTCTTTTTCTTCTTCGCTTGTTAAGATTATATTTCTATATTTTTTCAAACCCGTACCAGCTGGAATTAAGTGCCCCATAACGACATTTTCTTTAAGGCCAATCAAGTTGTCAACCCTTGCTTCAACGGCCGCATTTGTAAGTACTTTTGTAGTTTCCTGGAACGATGCAGCTGAAATAAAGCTTTCTGTAGAAAGGGCAGCCTGGGTAATGCCTAACAATATATTGTCAAAAGTAGCTGGTTCGGCATCGCGTACCTTCATCGGTTTCTTCCCTTTCCTGGTAAGGTCTGCATTAATATCTCTGTACTTAGAACGTGGAATCAATTGTCCTTCTTTGAAACGTGACTGTCCTGGGTCAATGATATAGACCATATTCTTGATTCTTTCGTTCTCCTCGATTACTTTATTTCTGTCTTCAAGGCTTTCTTCAATGAAATTAGTATCTCCTGACGAAATTATTCTTAGTTTTTGGAGCATTTGTTTAACTATTACTTCAATATGCTTGTCGTTTATTTTTACGCCTTGAAGGCGATAGACGTCCTGAATTTCGTTTACAAGATATTCCTGCACGGCATTTGGACCCTTAATTTTAAGTATGTCGTGAGGATTAACTGGACCATCGGTAATCTTTTCACCTGCTGGAATTTCATCACCTTCTTGAACCAGCACATGCTTTCCGTAAGGTACGGAATAAACTTTTTGGATAGAGCCGTCAAATGATTCCACAATTATTTCGCGTGAGCCTCGTTTCCTGGCTCCAAATTTAACACGTCCTTCGATTTCGGATACTATTGCAGGATCGTGTGGACTTCTGGCTTCAAAAAGTTCGGTTACTCTTGGTAAACCACCTGTAATATCTCGCGTCTTTGCCGCCGATTTCGAAATCTTAGCCAGTACGGTTCCAGCTTGGATCACTTCTCCCTCCTCAACAGAGAGATATGCTCTTGTAGGTAAATTAAATACTTTTTCGTTGCCTTTGGAATCTCTAATTAAAATACTCGGTGTAAGATTTTTATCTTTTGATTCAATAACTACTTTTTGGACGTGTCCTGTTTGTTCATCTGCTACCTGCTGATAAGTAATATTATCGACCAAGTCGACAAATACGACTGTACCGCCTATATCTGATATAATAACTGAGTTATAAGGATCATGATTGTAAAGAGGAGTCCCCTTTTCAACTTCCTGACCGTCGTTGACCATCAGTTCGGCACCGTAAGGAATTTCGTATCTCTTAATTTGTCTGTTGTCGTTATCAAAAATTCCAATTGCGCCACGTCTTCCGATAACTACTTTTACTGGTCCAAATACATCATTTTTTTCTACAAAATTTATTTTGTCGTATTTTACTTTACCTGCGACGTTTGTTTCAACCTGCGACTGACTTGCAATACGAGATGATGTACCTCCAAAGTGGAAGGTACGAAGAGTAAGCTGGGTACCAGGTTCGCCAATAGATTGAGCGGCAATAATTCCTACTGCTTCTCCTATTTCCACAAGCTGCCCTGTTGTCAAATTTCTTCCATAACATTTTGCACATACTCCCTGGCGTGCTTCGCATGTAAGAACGGTTCTTATATAAACCTGATCGATGTTTGCTTCGTCGATTCTTTCTGCAATCTCTTCCGTAATCATTTCACCGGCTTCGATGATCAGTTCATCGGTTCTTGGGTCGTAGACGTCTTCCTGAGCAACGCGACCGGTGATACGTTCAGCAAGAGGTTCTCGTTCGAGTTCAACATCCTTCAATGCAGTAATATATACACCACGGATTGTCCCACAATCTTCTTCCGTTACAATTACATCTTGAGCTACGTCTGTTAATCTCCTTGTAAGATAACCTGCATCCGCTGTTTTAAGAGCAGTATCAGCAAGACCTTTACGAGCACCGTGCGTGGAGATAAAATATTCCAGCACAGAAAGCCCCTCTTTAAAGTTAGCCACAATTGGATTTTCTATAATTTCACCGGATTGACCTGAAAGACTCTTCTGTGGTTTTTGCATAAGACCACGCATACCGGCAAGCTGGCGTACCTGTTCTTGCGAACCACGAGCGCCGGAATCGACCATCATATGGAGTGAATTGAAACCATTCTGGTCATTTTTTAGTCTCTCCATCAACGAACGGGCAACGTTATTTGTCGTAAATGTCCAGATATCAATAATCTTGTTGTATCTTTCTGCATCGGTAATGAGTCCTTGCTCGTGCTCGCTGAGAACTCCCATTACTTTCTTATTTGCATCTTCAATTAATTTTGATTTTTCATCTGGAATAATCATATCACTAAAACTAATAGATATACCTGCAGCCGTGGCGTATCTATAACCTAAATCTTTAACGTCATCAATAAATTTGGCAGTAACTTCGTTACCAAGCTTCATAAACATCTTATATATAAGTCCGCTAAATATTTTCTTGACCAGAAGTTCGTTAATAAAGCCCATTTCTCTTGGAACTATCTGATTGAAAATAACGCGTCCTACAGTAGTTTCAATTAATTCTCCTTCGTATTTCAATTTAATTTTTGCGTGAAGGTCAACAGCTTTTGAATTGTATGCTATGAGCACTTCTTCCATACTACCGAATATCATACCTTCGCCTTTAGCTCCAGGCATGAATTTGGTCAAGTAATAACATCCGAGAACTATATCTTGAGTTGGAATTACGATTGGCATACCATTTTGAGGCGAAAGGATGTTATGAGAACTGAGCATCAGAATCGATGCCTCAAGCTGAGCTTCGTATGACAGTGGAACGTGTACTGCCATCTGGTCGCCGTCAAAGTCGGCATTAAATGCCGTACAAACCATCGGGTGCAATTGAATTGCTTTGCCGTCAATCAGGACTGGTTGAAAAGCCTGAATTCCCAAACGGTGCAATGTGGGGGCTCGGTTGAGCAGTACTGGATGACCTTCGATTAATTTTTCCAGTATTTCCCATATAATTGGTTCTTTTCTGTCGACAGCTTTTCTTGCACTTTTAACTGTTTTATAGTGTCCACGCTCCATCAACTTGCGAATGATAAATGGCTTGAACAATTCAACGGCCATATCCTTCGGCAAACCGCACTGGTGAAGTTTTAATTCTGGACCGACAACAATGACCGAACGTCCGGAATAATCGACTCTTTTTCCTAAAAGATTCTGGCGGAATCGTCCCTGCTTACCCTTGAGCATATCGCTTAAAGATTTAAGCGGGCGGTTACCGTCGCTTCTGACTGCGCTTGACCTTCTTGAATTGTCGAAAAGTGCATCAACTGCTTCCTGAAGCATTCTCTTTTCATTCCTGAGAATTACTTCGGGAGCTTTTATATCTATTAATCTTTTGAGACGATTATTTCTTATAATAACACGACGATACAGGTCATTCAAATCGCTCGTGGCAAAGCGTCCACCTTCCAAAGGTACTAATGGTCTGAGTTCAGGCGGTATAACTGGAATTACGCTCAGTACCATCCACTCAGGTTTATTAGGAACTTTGCCTTCTCGTTCTCTGAATGCTTCGAGTACGCGTAGTCGTTTTAGAATGTCATTCCTTTTCTGTTGCGATGATTCATCTGCAAGCTGTGCTTTTAATTCCTTAAACGTAGCTTCGATATCAATACTTTTGAGTAGTTCTTTGATTGCTTCGCCGCCAATCTTAGCAACGAATTTTTTCGGATCGTCGTCTTCGAGAGCATCATTATCGTGTGGCAGCGACTGAACTATCTCATAATACTGATCTTCGGAAATCAAGTCTTTTCTTTGAAGACCAGTAGGTCCGGGATTAAGTACCACATACGATTCGTAGTAAATAACTCGTTCGAGTTCTTTTGTGGTCATTCCAATAATATTACCGATTTTCGAAGGTAGGGCTTTGAAGAACCAGATATGAACAACCGGAACAGCCAGAGCAATATGTCCCATCCGTTCTCTTCTTACCGATTTCAAAGTAACTTCAACACCGCAACGATCACAAACAATCCCTTTATATCTTATCCCTTTATACTTTCCGCAGGCGCATTCCCAATCTTTAACAGGACCGAATATTTTTTCGCAGAATAGACCATCTTTTTCGGGGCGGAACGACCTGTAATTGATCGTCTCGGGTTTAGTCACCTCGCCATGTGAGCGCGATAATATATCATCAGGGCTAGCAAGGCTAATAGTCAATCGTTCTATATTTCTAACTTTTGTTTCTTGAAATTTAGATGTCATAAATAATTTCTCCTTCAAACTTTTATTAATATAAATCTCACACGGTTAATCAATTAATTTTGATATTCAGACCCAGACCTTGTAATTCTTTAATCATGACATTGAAAGCTTCGGGAATATTTGGTTCCGGAATGTTTTCGCCTTTTACAATCGCTTCATAAGTTTTCGCTCTACCAGTTACATCGTCACTTTTAACCGTCAAGATTTCCTGAAGTACGTGAGCAGCGCCATATCCTTCGAGAGCCCATACTTCCATTTCACCGAATCTTTGACCACCAAATTGTGCTTTACCGCCTAATGGCTGTTGAGTAATGAGCGAATAAGGTCCAATAGAGCGGGCATGTATTTTGTCGTCGACCATATGACCGAGTTTCATCATGTAAATATACCCGCAGGTTACTTTCTGGTGAAAACGTTCTCCTGTACGTCCGTCATAGAGCCAGGTTTTGCTTCCTTCGGGAAGTCCAGCTTTCTTAAGCCATTCTTCTACATCGTTAACACCTGCACCATCGAAAATTGGAGTTTCAAATTTAACACCAAGTTTTTTCCCGACCCAGCCAAGAGCCGTTTCGTAAAGCTGCCCGATATTCATACGTGAAGGCACGCCCAAAGGATTGAGAACTATATCTACGGGTGTTCCATCTTCATGATAAGGCATATCTTCAACTGGTACTACTTTGGCAACGACACCTTTGTTACCGTGTCTTCCTGCCATTTTATCACCAACCTGAATCTTTCTCTTCTTGGCAACATATACTTTGGCTAATTGTGTAATTCCTGGTGGCAATTCGTCGCCAGATTGAATTTTGAGACGTTCTCTTTTGAAATCTTCCTCAATTTCAGCAAGTACATCAAAATAATTTGAGTAAAGTTTTTTAACCAGTTCATTTGTTTTTGCTTTGTCGAACCAGTCTTTTGTATAATCGAGTTTTGTTACATCATCGATATCTGAAAAAGTCGATTCTTTGATCGTCGTTCCGCTTCGTATCACGACACTACCGTCGAGATCACGAATTCCAGTTGTAGTTTTTCCAAGCGTCAAAGTCGTAAGCTTTTCGACTAATTTATTATAATAAGCATCCTTTTTACGCTGATATTCTGACTCAAGTGCATCGAGCTGTTTTTTCTCTTGCTTCTTAGAGTCAGCATCTTTCCTTTTCCTGCTAAAAAGACGAGTTTTAATGACAACACCTTTGAGTCCTGGAGGAGCTTTTAAAGAAGCATCTTTAACATCGCCAGCTTTATCGCCGAAGATTGCTTTAAGCAGCTTTTCCTCAGGTGTTGGGTCCGATTCGCCTTTTGGAGTGATTTTACCAATAAGAATATCGCCTTCTTTAACTTCGGCGCCTCCTCTGATAATACCGTTTTCGTCCAGATCCTTAGTAGCTTCTTCGCTAACGTTAGGAATATCTCTGGTTAATTCTTCCTGACCACGTTTGGTTTCACGAACCTGGAGTTCAAATTCTTCTATATGAATTGAAGTAAATACGTCGTCTGCTACGAGTCGTTCACTGATAATAATAGCATCCTCAAAGTTATATCCGCGCCAGGGCATGAATGCAACGGAAATGTTCCTGCCGAGAGCTAATTCTCCATTTTCAACAGATGGACCATCGGCCAGTATATCGCCTTTTTTTACTCTCTGTCCAGTAACAACTCGCGGTTTTTGATTAAAGCATGTTTCCTGGTTAGTGCCTGAAAATTTAGTCAATTTATATTCAACTTTTCTTTCGCTATCAAAACTTACAAGAGCTTCGTCTTCGTCCAGATCTGAATCATAAGAAACAATAATTTTTTCTGCATCAGCAAATTCCACTACACCGTCTTTTTCAGCAACAATTACTGCTCTTGAATCGCGTGCTACTTTATATTCCATTCCGGTACCTACGATTGGAGCTTCCGGAACGAGTAGCGGCACAGCCTGGCGTTGCATGTTCGAACCCATCAATGCACGGTTAGCATCGTCGTGTTCGAGGAATGGGATTAACGATGCAGCGGCACTCACGATTTGAGCTGGCGCAACATCCATATATTGAACTTCACTCGGCGGCACTACAGGATATTCGTCTTTAAAACGGCATTTTACTCTATCAAGTATAAATCTACCGTGTTCGTCGAGTGGAGCATTTGCCTGAGCAATAATATATTGATCTTCCTGATCTGCGCTGAGATATTCGATCTGGTTGGTTACTTTGCCGTCTTTTACTTTTCGATATGGCGTTTCAAGGAAACCATATTGATTGACCCTTGCATATATAGTCAATGAAGAAATAAGACCGATATTTGGACCTTCGGGAGTTTCGATTGGACAGAGTCGTCCATAATGCGAGTGGTGAACGTCGCGTACTTCGAAACCCGCACGTTCTCGAGTAAGGCCACCAGGTCCAAGAGCAGAAATTCTCCTCTTATGAGTAATTTCAGATAGAGGATTTGTTTGATCCATGAACTGGGATAACTGGTTCGTACCAAAAAACGCATTAATTACACTACTGATAGTTCTGGCATTGACCAGATCCTGTGGTTGCATATTCTCGTTATCGCGCATATTCATGCGTTCTTTAATCGTACGAGCCATTCTGGCAAGTCCAATATTATATTGTTGCTGCAGCTGCTCGCCAATTGTTCTTACACGTCTGTTGCCCAAATGGTCGATGTCGTCTACGCTTAAATTTCCATTCTTGAGCATTATTATATTCTTCATAATTGCAACGATATCTTCTACGGTAAGAACTCTTATGCTTTCGTCGACATTGAGACCAAGTCGATCATTCATTCTAAAACGGCCAACTTCACCAAGGTCGTACCTTTTATCGCTGAAGAAGAGTTTATCCAGAAGACCCAGTGCGGTTTCGAGATCAGGAGCTTCACCAGTTCTTAATTGTCTGTAAATTGCAAAGAGAGCCTCTTCTTTTGTTTTGGCCGTATCTTTTTTGAGTGTATTTATAATAAGGTCTTGTTCTATCGAAGTTTCGGAGGTTATTAATTTTACTTTTTGAAGCGAAGACTTCTTAATATTATCGATTATCTCTTCGTTCAATGGTTCGTCTTTCGAAACATAAATTTCACCGGTCTGCAAATCGATTACATCGTCTGCGGCAATACGTCCAGAATGAACTTCGGGGTCAAGTTTTTTAACAGCAACTTCTTCAATTAGGCTGAATAAATTAAGAATTTGTTCGTCAGTTTCGTAACCGAGCGCTCTTAAAAGAGTAGTAGAAGGGAATTTTTTTCTTCGATCGATATAGACATATAGCACATTATTAATATCGGTAGCAAATTCAACCCACGAACCTCTGAATGGAATAATACGAGCAGAATAAATTGGCGTTCCGTTTGGGTGGAACGTTTGAGAGAAAGCGACACCCGGCGAACGATGGAGCTGACTGACTATAACACGTTCGGCTCCATTAATAACAAACGTCCCTTTTTCTGTCATAAAAGGGAGATTGCCCAGATAAACTTCTTGCTCGACTGTATTGATAAACTCTTCAGTTTCACTGTCTCTTGTCGAAAGACGCAATTTGGCTTTTAAAGGAGCCGAATAAGTTAAACCCCTTTCCTCACACTCGGCAATCGAGAAACGAGGTTTTTCAATATGATATTCAATAAAGTCGAGTCGATAAAATTCTTTATTGTCGAGTATGGGAAAATTTTGATTGAAAACAGCCTGCAGTCCTTTGTTTTCTCTTTGAGAAGGCGGCACCGAAAGCTGCAAGAATTCTTCAAATGATTCAAGTTGTATGTTCAATAGGTCGGGTACTTTAAGAACAGGCGAAATCTTACCAAACGTTATGCGACCGTTAGTTTTATTAATCTTTTGTTTTTCCAATCCTAACCTCCGATAATTTATTAAGCTCTTTCATTAAATGAAAGAAAGTGGTAACCCGGCAATTCCGTTTTACCACTTCGAAAATTAATATGATTTTCCAGGAAAATCGTATAATTACTTAATTGTGACAGTAGCGCCAGCTTCTTCCAATTCCTTCTTGATTTTTTCGGCTTCTTCCTTAGAGACGCCTTCTTTAATTGGTTTTGGAGCGCTGTCAACCAAATCCTTCGCTTCTTTAAGTCCAAGAGAAGTATGAGCACGGACAACTTTGATAACGTTAATCTTGGTAGCACCTGCATTTTCGAGAATAACGTCGAATTCAGTTTTTTCTTCAGCAGGTGCTGCATCGCCACCAGTAGCAACTCCAGCTGCCATTACAACAGGAGCTGCGGCAGTAACACCAAATTCATCTTCGAGAGCTTTCTTTAATTCAGCTGCTTCAACAAGCGTAAGGGCTTTGATTTTTTCAACAATTTCTGCAACTTTTTCTGACATTTTTATATCTCCTATTTCTTAATTATTTCTTTAAAAATTATGCTGCTTTTTTCTTGGATATCTCGTCAACAAGACTAACTATGTCGCGCATTACAGCATTGATTGCGCCGACGATTCCTGATGCCGGGGAGTTTATACTTCCGATAATTCCGGCAATCAATTCTTCTTTTGACGGCATTGAAGCCAGTGTATTCAATTGGTCGGCAGGATAAAAATTCGACTCGAGGTAGCATCCTTTGAACTGGAATTTTCCAGTTTCATCAAAATATTTTTTGATGATTTTTGCCGGGGCAACGTAATTTTCCCGAGCAAATGCCACTCCAGTCATTCCGACTAATTGGTCATAGAGCTTTTCGTAACCGCCTAAATTTTCGAGGGCTTTCTTGAAGAGCGTATTCTTGAATACCTTGTAAGTAACACCTTCTTTCCTGAATGTAGAACGGAGTTTATTGATATCTTCAACGTTAACTCCTTTATAGTCTACCAGATAGATTGCATTTGAATTACTTACAAGTTCTTTAATCTGCTCTACAACCTCATATTTTTTCTCTTTTTTCATCATTCTCCCGTATCAGTTATTACATCGTTCGGCTTTAGAAGCATTTATAAATAAAACCCGTATAGATTATATACGGGTGAGTGCGTAATCTTTGTTAGATGGAAGCTACTTCGTCTTTGCTAATTTTTAAACCAGGTCCCATTGTAGTAGACAAATAAATACTTTTAATATACTGGCCTTTTGCAGAAGCGGGCTTCATCTTTACAATTGTATTGAGGAAAGCTCTGGCATTATCTACTAGTTTATCTGAATCAAAAGAAATTTTACCGAGTGCCGTATGCACAATACCAGCTTTGTCGACACGAAATTCGATTTTTCCAGCCTTAACTTCTTTAACAGCCTGAGCTACATCCTGAGTAACAGTACCGCTTTTTGGATTGGGCATAAGACCTTTGGGACCCAGAATTTTTCCTAATTTTCCTAGCTCAGCCATCGAATCGGGAGTTGCAATGATCACGTCGACGTCCGCCCAACCTTCCTTAATTTTCTCGAGATATTCTTCAAATCCTGCATAATCGGCCCCAGCGTCCAGTGCTTCCTTTGCTTTAGAAGCTTTGGCAATAACAAGAACTTTGACATCCTTTCCCGTACCGTGAGGAAGCGAGACCGTGCCTCTGACCATCTGGTCGGCGTGTCTCGGATCGACACCCAATCTTATTGCACAATCTAAAGTTTCGTCAAACTTTACCTTTGAGAGTTCTTTTAACTTATCAATAGCTTCTTTCAAAGTATATTCTTTCTGGGCTTCGACTTTTTCCTTTATAGTTTTCATTCTTTTTGAAACTTTCATAACGTCATCCACTATTTGTTAATCTTCAACTGTAATTCCCATACTTCTTGCAGTACCAGCAATCATGCTCATTGCATGTTCGATATCATTAGCATTTAAGTCGGGCATTTTTAATTCTGCAATTTCGCGCAATTGCGCTTTGGTAACTTTTCCAACTTTGGTTTTATTTGGTTCGGGCGAACCTTTATCGAGTTTCAATGCCTTTTTAAGTAGCACTGCAGCAGGAGGAGTTTTTGTTATAAATGTAAATGATTTATCCGAATAAACCGTAATTACAACAGGTATGATCAACCCCTGCTTGTCGGCTGTTCTGGCGTTAAATTGTTTACAAAATTCCATAATGTTAACGCCCTTTTGACCAAGAGCAGGCCCTACGGGTGGCGAAGGGTTTGCCTGTCCTCCGGGAATTTGCAGCTTGATATAACCTTCTACTTTCTTTGCCATTTTTCTACCTTAATTATTTCTCTAATTCTGCTTGAGCAAAGTCAATTTCGACGGGGGTTTTACGCCCGAAAATCGAAACCATGACCTTTATTTTCATTTTTTCTTCGTTAACTTCTTCAACTACTCCCGAAAAATTATTAAAAGGTCCATCGATTATTTTAACATAATCTCCGGCTCTAAATAATGTTTCGGTACGTTCGGCATCTTCGTCTTTTGTAATTCTCCCCACAATTCTCTTTACTTCATCGGGTTGAAGTGGAATTGGAGTTTTTTGAGAGCCAAGAAAACCCATTACAGAAGGAGTATTGAGGATAAAATCCTTAACTTTAGCATCCAGGTCGGCACACAATAGTATATAGCCAGGAAAGAAATTTTTCTTTTTAGTTTTTTTCTTCCCGTCTTTAACTTCGAAAACTTTTTCGGTTGGAACCAAAACTTCATAGACTCGGGCTCTTAAATATTCATTGTCCTGGAGTTCGTTTTCGATCAAAGTTTTTACCTTATTTTCGTGTCCCGAAAAAGTTCTAACTACATACCATTTACCTAACTGGGTATCCAATTCTAAAAGATTCCTTTTAATATTTGATTAAGAGACATATCAATAACATATGTAAAGAGTGCTAAAATTAAACATACGACAACTACAATCACAGTAGACTCTTTCAATTCTTCTTTTGTCGGCCAGGTGACCTTTTTCATCTCCTTGACGACATCATTGACAAAGTTGATAATTTTTTCTTTCATAATCGCACATTTTTATGTCTAGCACGTCAGGAGGGACTCGAACCCCCAGCCTGCGGTTTTGGAGACCGCTGCTCTGCCAATTGAGCTACTGACGTATTATTTAGTTTCCTTAAATATTACGTGTTTTCTAACGACCGGGTCGTACTTTTTGTATTCTACGCGGCCAGGGTGGTTCCGTTTATTTTTGGTTGTTGTGTAACGATAACCAGTTCCAGCAGAGCTCTCCAATACAATTATCTGTCTAATGTTTTTTGCTTTGGCCATTTTATTTGCTTTGGTTTATTAATAATCCTTTAAAACAAAAAAATATATATTGATTAGAGCTGATGACCGGGATTGAACCGGTGACCTCTTCCTTACCAAGGAAGTGCTCTACCAACTGAGCTACATCAGCATCATTTTAAAATAATATTTTGAAAAATTTATAGCTGATTCTATGTCCTGCTTCCGTCAGTTAACGGATAAGCTACATCAAAATTTATTTAAGAACAATTTCCAGCTGTTTTTCGCATTAAAAACTTGTGAGCGGGAGACGGGACTCGAACCCGCGACCAACAGCTTGGAAGGCTGTGACTCTACCAACTGAGTTACTCCCGCATTCAATCAGCTTTTCAGAAGATTGAAAATCAAAATTTAATGAACAGCATTAAACTGCAAAAAAAATCCCGATAATTATTACCGAGTTTAATCGAGTGGGCGGCGAGGGATTCGAACCCCCAAAGGCATTCGCCAACGGATTTACAGTCCGCCCCGGCTCTCCAACTCCGGCGTCCGCCCAGACATATCTATCCACATAAAGTCAAAAAGCGAGCATCAAATATAGAACGCTTTTCAATAAAATGCAATATATAGATAGATTTTTCTGCTATTTTGAATCATTAGTAGTTTTAAGAGATACAAACTTATAAAATTTCTCGAAAAATTACTAAATTTACGCCGTTTAATAATCTTTACGGTAGAAAAATGAAAATTACAATACTCGGCTGCGGTAATATGGGTTTGACTTATGCACGTGCTTTTTTACAATATCACAAAACCACTTTTGAAGACCTTACATTAATTGCTAAGGACGACAAACACGCTGCAGAATTAAATTCATTAAAATTAGGCAAAGTAACCACTCAAATATCAAATGAAACATTAAAGAGCGATGTATTAATACTTTCCGTAAAACCCCAGGACTTTACGGGATTAGCTAAAAGTTTAATAGGCAAAATACCCCAAGATACACTATTGATTTCGATCTTAGCAGGAGTAAGGTTAGTTACTCTTAAGGAAAAACTTGAGCATAAATTTATCGTTAGAGCCATGCCAAATATGCCCGCTCAATTTGGAATGGGTATTACGGTTTACATTCCCACTCCGGAAACTAATGTACATCATCTTTCGACAGTGGAAAACCTGCTTAACACGACCGGCAGAACTTTTATGATCGAAGATGAAAATCTGATGGACGGTGTAACAGCACTGAGCGGTAGTGGTCCTGCGTATTTCTATTATATCGTAAAAATAATGACCGAAACAGCAAAGAAAATGGGATTTGACGAAAGTCTGGCAAATTTATTAGTAATGCACACTATGCACGGAGCCTTTCATGTAATGAATAATTCGGATAGCGAACTCGATGTGCTCATCAATAAAGTTGCTTCAAAGGGGGGTACGACTGAAGCTGCTTTAAAAACATTGAAGGAAAATCGATTCGACGAAATTTTTGCCAGTGCGATATTGAATGCAGAAAAACGTTCGAAAGAACTTTCAGAATTAAACGGAAAATAAGCCCAAAGAAGGCTTATTTTCCTTTTAATCAGATTCACTTTTCGGCTAATTGTTTGTTTTTGTTATACTGAAAAAGCTTATAATTTATACTGTCGCTTAAGGCCTTAAAACTTGCTTCGATAATATTAGTAGATACACCTACTGTTCCCCAGGCATCTTTACCGTCGCTCGATTCAATCATAACCCTTACTTTTGCTGCTGTACCTTCTTTTTCGTCGAGAACTCTAACCTTGTAGTCAACTAATTTTATGTTGGCAACTTCAGGATAAAATCTGATAAGTGCTTTACGCAGAGCTTTGTCGAGCGCATTTACAGGACCATCACCGTCGGAGGCAGTATGTTCAATTTCTCCATTGACTTCGATTTTGAGAACTGCTTCGGCATTCGAATGACCTTCTTCGTCGTAAAAAACGTTTACTTTTGAATCTAGTACCTTAAAGAAAGGAGAAAATTCATTGGTTTCGGCTCTGAGCAATAATTCAAAAGATGCTTCGGCACCGTCAAATTGATATCCGTTGTATTCAAGCGATTTTATATGATTGACAATTTTCTTGCTCAGTTCATTATCGTCGCCGATGTCTACTCCAACTTCTTTTGCTTTATAACGGACATTACTCTGGCCCGATAAATCCGAAACCAGAACTCGCTGTTTGTTTCCTACCAACTCAGGAGCAATATGTTCATACATTCTACTTTCTTTCAAAACTGCGCTTACGTGAACTCCACCTTTGTGTGCAAAAGCAGATTTGCCTGTAAATGCTGCTCTTGTATTCGGATGGAGATTCATTATTTCATAAACATAATTAGAAACAGAAGTTAGGTTAGATAGATTTGATTTTTGATTGGTATCATAGTTCATTTTTAAAATCAGGTTTGGAATGATACTGCAGAGGTTTGCATTGCCGCATCGTTCACCCAGTCCATTGATTGTACCCTGCACATGGCAAGCTCCGGCTCTTACAGCAGCCAGCGAATTTGCCACTGCAAGTTCAGAGTCGTTGTGAGCATGAATGCCAATTTTAACGTCAAATTTTTCCCTTACAGTTTTTGTAATTTCATATACCTCTTCAGGTAATGTACCTCCGTTTGTATCGCATAACACCAGCGTATCGGCACCGCCTTTTAGAGCAGCTTCGAGCATTTTGAGTGCAAACTCGGGGCTATCCTTATAACCGTCAAAAAAGTGTTCCGCATCGAATATTACCCTTCTTTCGTGCGATTTCAAATATTTGACGGATTTATAAATCAATTCTTCGTTCTCAGAGTCGGTTAAACCCAGACCTTTTTCGGAATGGAGTCTCCAGGTTTTTCCAAAAATTGTAACAATAGGCGTTTCAGTATTAATTAGAGAATTCAAATTATAGTCCGATTCAACATTCTTAACTGATCTGGCAGTCGAGCCGAAAGCACATAACTGTGCATGATGAAGGTTCAATTCTTTTGCTTTCTTAAAAAATTCCTCGTCCTTTGGATTGCTGCCTGGCCAACCTCCTTCAATAATATCGATTCCGAACTCATCGAGTTTTTTAGCAATTAGGAGTTTATCCTGAACCGATAGGTTTACACCTTCGCCCTGTGTTCCATCTCGTAATGTTGTATCAAATATTTCTATTAGCATAATTTCATCCTCTTAGTTTAAATCATATTATTTTTACGGGCATATTCGAAAATATTTCCCGCTTCGATGATCGGTAAAATATCGCCAAGCGGTCGAAGTTTATAAGTTTCGTTTTTAGATAAATTCTTCAATGTATTCTCATTCAGATCGAGTTCAAGTTGATCTCCTGTTTCTATTTTATCGTTGAGTTTTTCTGGTGTTTCATAGGGCACAACAAAGCCACCATCAACACAATTGCGATAAAATATTCGCGCATAAGATTCGGCAACAATTGCCTTAGCGCCTGCAACTTGAAGCGCGAAAGGTGCGTGCTCGCGCGAAGATCCGCATCCAAAATTTGCACCACCAATTATAATCTGATATTTAGTTTGATACTGATTTTCTTCAACAAAAGGAATTCCCCCTTCAGGTAACCCGGACTGATTTAAAGGGACTCCTGAAAGTGCAAATCGTCCATAATTTTTCGCTTCCTCCGGATCGCTTAAACTATAGACCAGATGCTCGGCAGGAATTATCTGGTCGGTATCAATATTGTCTCCAAGTACAAATGCTCTACCTTTTATTATTTTTTCCATTTTAATTCTCTAATATTATTTTATAAAAATTCTCTCGGGTCGGTTATTACTCCTGTTACTGCAGAAGCAGCAACGGTCAATGGTGAAGCCAGATAGACTTCCGATTTCTTGCTACCCATTCTGCCTGGGAAATTTCTGTTGGTAGTCGAAATTATCACCTCGCCGTCCGTAGCCCGTCCAACAGTGTCTGCAGGTCCACCCAGGCAAGCAGCGCATGACGATTGAGCAATTATACAGCCAGCTTTCTCAAATATTTCTTTCAATGTAATTCCGTTGATGGTTTCCACTTCGAGTTGCTTGGCAACGTAAGTGCTACCAGGTACAATAAAAGTAGGAACTTTAACTTCACTTCCGAAAATAATTTTAGCAGCATTATAAAAATCGGTGAGTTTACCGCCCGTGCACGAGCCAATATAACACTTGGTAAGTTTTCTGCCCGCAACATTTCTGACCGTATCTCTATTATCGGGGCTATGTGGCTTTGCGACCAATGGTTCGATTTTATTTACATTATAACGATAGATTTCTCGATATTTTGCGTCGGGGTCGCTTTCAAAAATTTCGTACGGTTTATCGGTTCTTTCTCTCACATATTTTTCGGTAATTTCATCTGCTTTAATTATGCCATTCATGGCACCAGCTTCGATGGCCATATTCGTCAAGGTCATTCTTTCGTCCATCTGCATCGAGAAGATAGCTTCGCCGTCGAATTCTAAAGCTCTATATGTGCCGCCATCTGTAGTAATATCACCAAGTATCATTAAGATCAAATCTTTGGCAGTCAGATATTCTGGCAATTTACCTTCAAAAATAAACTTGAGTGATTCAGGTACTTTTTCCCAAATTTTGCCGGTACCGAGGATAAACGCAGCGTCTGTATTTCCTACTCCCGTTGAAAACATACCGAATGCACCTGAAGTACACGTATGAGAATCGGTTCCGAATAAAACCGTGCCGGGTAAATTATATCCTTCTTCAGCAAGTGCAATGTGACAAACGCCCTTATATCGGTCAGTACCTACGTCGTAATAATTTGGGACGTCATATTCACTGGCAAATTCTCTCAGAATATTAACGTTACGATTTGCCTGAGGATTTTTCGTAAAAATATAATGGTCAGGAAAGATGACCAGCTTTTCTTTATCCCATATTTTTGCTTTATCACCGAATTCTCTTTTCCAGATTTCAATAGTTGGAGGTCCGCACACATCGTGCGTCATCAATACATCTACATTAAGCCAAATACTTTCACCAGGCTCTACTCTTTTTTTACCCGATGACTTAGCCATAATTTTTTCGGTTATAGTCATACCCATAATTTATTCCTTTATTAAATTACTTCTGAAATTGATTCGTTATTTTTGATTGACGTTTGTCTGAAGTATTTTTCTTTCTGATTGAGGGCATTTAAATAAGCTTTTGCACTGGCTTCAATAATATCGGTTGAAATGCCTCTTCCCATGAACGATTTGTTGCCGCTCCGAATCCTTATAATCACCTCACCCATAGCTTCGCGTCCGGATGTAACAGAACGCACCTGGTATGATTCGACTTCTGAACTGATCGAAAGAGCACGCTCAATTGCATTGAATACGGCGTCGACAGGCCCGTCGCCAGTTGCTGACTCGGAATAGATCTCGCCGTTATAATTTATCTTGACGACAGCATTCGGAATAAGATTTGAACCTGTATTAACCTGGATGTACTCAAGTTCATAACTCTCATTTACTTTTTGAATTTCGTCACCCATAAGCATTCTCAGATCGTCGTCAAATATTTCTTTTTTCTTATCTGCCAGTTCGATAAATGCCTTGTAGATATTCTGGAGTTCTTCATCATTAACTTTGTAACCGAGTTCCTGAAGCCTAACTTTAAGTCCGTGTCTACCTGAATGTCTGCCCAGTACAATATTGTTTTTAGGTATTCCTACACTTTCTGGGGTCATAATTTCATAAGTATCGCGTCTTTTCAGAACTCCATCCTGGTGTATTCCCGATTCATGTGCAAAGGCATTTTCTCCGACAATAGCTTTATTACGTTGTACAAGAAGTCCTGTAAATGCCGAGACCATTTTACTTGTATTGTAAATTTCTTTAGTGTTTACGTCAGTATAAAAATTAAGCAGGTCTTTTCTTACATTCAGCGCCATTACGAATTCTTCCAGAGAAGCGTTTCCAGCTCTTTCGCCAATTCCGTTTATAGTACATTCAACCTGACGAGCTCCACTTTGAACTGCAGCAATCGAATTTGCGACTGCAAGCCCCAGATCGTTATGGCAATGAACGCTAATAATTACTTTCTCAATATTTTTAACTCTCTTTCTCAATTCTGCTATCTTAGCGGCAAATTCAAACGGAAGAGTGTAACCTGTCGTATCAGGAATATTTACCGTTGTTGCTCCAGCTTCGATTGCCGCTTCTATTACATCGACAAGGTAACCGATATCTGTCCTGCCGGCATCTTCAGCCGAGAACTCGACATCGTCTGTAAAGGTCTTTGCATACGTCACAGCATCATATGACATTTTGATAATTGTTTGTCGCTTTTCTTCGAGAGTTCTGCCATAGCGTTCGTGTCCGAATTTTCCGAGTATATGATAGTCGGAAGTACTTGCAAAAGTATGAATTCTTTTGCGTGGCGCAGGTGCAAGAGCTTCAGCGGCAACTTTTATATCTTTTTCATTTGCTCGCGAGAGTGCTGCAATGACGCAATTTACTTCTTCAGCAATTCGCTTTACGGCTTCGAACTGAGCAGGCGATGAAATTGGAAAACCCGCTTCAATTATGTCCACGTTTAATTTTGCTAACTGGTGTGCTATTTCAATTTTTTCGTGAACGTTCAAAGATGCGCCGGGCGACTGTTCGCCGTCTCTTAAAGTTGTGTCGAAAATATATATTTTATTATCATTCATTTTACACTCCGTTAATATCTATCTCATAAAGTAAAAACATTGATTGCTTGAGTAGCCACAATCTTTTCAAATTCTTCTATTATCAAATTTGTCATTTCTTCTGTAGAAACAAGTTTGGTTCCTTCTTTAAAGATGTCTTTAGTTCTATATCCTTTCGACAAAACGTTTTCGATTGAATTTTCGATAATCTCCGAAGCTTTGTCCATCTGGAAAGAATATTTAAGCATCATCGCAGCTGAAGAAATGGCAGCAATTGGATTGGCAATACCTTTACCGGCAATGTCGGGCGCACTACCGTGTACAGGTTCATAAAGCGCATATTTTGTTCCGAGGCTTGCCGAAGGTAACATACCAAGGCTACCGGTAATCATAGCGGCAATATCGCTCAAGATATCGCCAAAGAGATTCGAAGTCAAAATCACATCGAATTGTTTGGGATCTCTTACAATTTGCATTGCTGCATTGTCGACGTACATGTGGTTCAAGGCGACATCCTGATAATCTTTATGAACTTCTGTTACTACTTTTCTCCAGAATTGCGATACTTCTAGGACATTGGCTTTGTCGACAGAAGTAACTTTTTTATTACGTTGTCTTGCAAATTCAAATGCTTTATGCGCAATGCGTACAACTTCTTCCTTTGTATAAATCATTGTATTGAAACCTTTCTGGTCGTCATAACCTCGAGGCTCGCCAAAGTAGATGCCGCCCGTAAGTTCCCTGAGTATCAATATATCTGTGCCTCTAAGAACATCGGCTTTTAGAGATGAATTCTCGAGCATGGAATTATAAACCCGAGCAGGTCTCAGATTGGCAAAGAGTCCCAGAGCTTTTCTGATTTTTAGTAAAGCCGCTTCTGGTTTTAGATGATGTTCAAGATTTTCCCACTGAGGACCTCCAACGGCTCCCAGGAAAACTGCATCGGAGCTATAACAAATATCGAGAGTTTCATCTGTCAATGGTGTTTTGAACCTGTCATAAGAAGAGCCACCAATAAGTGCAGTTTTAAATTCAAACTCGGTGTTGAATTTTTCTCCTGCAGCTTTTAATACTTTTACTGCTGCATTTACAACTTCGGGTCCGATGCCGTCGCCCGGTAATAATGCTATCCGATACATAATTTCCCCTTTTAGTTTTTTTTGAGCCAGCTCATCATACTTCTTAATTTGGCTCCAATTTTTTCGATTGGATGCTCCTGATTTTCTTTTCTCAATTTATTTAAGGTAGGTTGACCTTTTTTATTTTCTTCAATCCATTCTTCGGCGAATTTGCCGCTCTGTATTTCGTTCAGTATTTCTTTCATTACTTTTTTTGTATCGCTATTAATTACTCGAGGACCTCTGGTCATTCCTCCATATTCAGCCGTATCGCTTACGGAATAGTTCATTCGACTAAGACCTCCTTCGTAGTAAAGGTCGACGATTAATTTTAGCTCGTGCATACATTCGAAATAAGCCAGTTCAGCCGGATAGCCCGCTTCGACGAGTGTTTCAAAACCGGCTTTAATCAGTTCAGCCGAACCACCGCAGAGTACCGCTTGTTCACCGAAAAGGTCAGTTTCGGTTTCGTCTTTGAAAGTCGTTTCGATAACGCCAGCGCGTGTTCCGCCAATTCCTTTAGCCCACGCCAGAGCTTTATTGCGCGCTTGTCCAGAAAAATCCTGCTGAATTGCAATTAAACATGGAGTGCCGCTGCCTTCCTGAAAAGTACGGCGTACTAAGTGTCCTGGACCTTTGGGTGCAATCATAATAACGTCAATATTTTCAGGAGGCACAATTTGTTTATAATGAATATTAAAACCGTGAGCAAAAGCAAGAGTTTTGCCTTCGCTTAAATAAGGTTTAATTTGACTTTCATAAACTTCTTTCTGATTCTGGTCTGGTAACAAAATCATAATAATGTCAGCCCATTTAGCAGCTTCGTCTACTGTAAAAACTTTGAGACCTGCTTCTTCGGCTTCTTTCCATCTTGCAGAAGATTTCCTCAATCCGATTCCGACATCCATTCCACTGTCTTTTAGATTGAGAGCATGAGCATGTCCCTGACTACCATATCCCATTACAGCAATTTTTTTCCCTTTCAGGATATCCAGATTTGCATCCTGGTCATAATAGACTTTCATTTTTTATCTCCATTGATTTTTTTATGTTCGCCTTCATTTTCTTTCGTAAGTTTTCTTATTTGTTCACCGCGGCGCAGCACTACTGTTCCCGAACGCGCAATCTCTTTTATTCCAAATGGTTCGAGAACATTTATAGCCGCATCAATTTTTTCTGGTGGACCGGTAATTTCCAGCATAATTGTTCTATTATTAATATCAACTACATTTCCTCTGAAGATTTCGCAAATATCAATAATTTCAGAACGGGTCCCTTTTTGATAATAAACCGTAATCAGCATCAATTCTCGTTGCACTTTCGGCTGATTGGTCATGTCGATAATTTTAATAGTATCGATCAGTCGATTCAACTGCTTAACAATCTGTTCAATAACTTTATCTTCACCTTCTGTTACGATAGTCATTCTGGAAATGGAGGGATCCTCTGTTTCTCCAATGGAAATAGAATGTATGTTGTACCCTTTGGCGCTGAACATTGTTACTACTCTGTTGAATGCACCGAATTTATTTTCTACGAGAGCAGATATTATGTGCATCATTTTAGACCATCTCCTTTGGATCTAATCTACGAATAATCATATCGCTAATAGAAGCTCCCGCAGGCACAATGGGGAATACCATATCTTCTTTAGCAACTTTGAATTCGACCATTATGGGGCCATCGTTATAGTCGAGCATTTCCTTGAGTAAGTGTTCTACGTTATGAGGACTGTCGGTCGAATATGCTTTAACGCCAAAAGCTTCGGCCACTTTAACAAAATCTGGATTGCTGTCCGAGAGATCTGTAAAACTGTATTTTTCGGCGTGGAAAAGTTCCTGCCATTGTCGTACCATACCGAGGAAACTGTTGTTTAGTACAATTATTTTAATGGGCAGTTTATAATAAACGGCAGTTACCAATTCTTGAATATTCATCTGGAATCCGCCGTCTCCGTTGATTGAAATTACAGGACGGTCTTTTACGCCGAATGCTACCCCAATTGAGGCAGGCAGGGCAAAGCCCATTGTTCCAAGTCCGCCGCTTGTAATGTGTGAGCGTGGATGATTGAACTTGTAATATTGTGCCGTCCACATTTGATTTTGACCTACGTCCGTAACAATAATCGCTTCGCCTTTCGTAAGTTCAGACAATTTTTCAATTACATATTGAGCTCTCAGTCGACCATCGGACATATCGTATTCGAGAGGGCATTCACTCTTCCATTTATTGATCTGCTCCCACCATTCATCCAGTTCAGGTTTACGTGTAATTTCAGAGGCAAGTTCTGCCATTACATGTTTAACATCGCCTACGATTGGCAAATCGACAATAATATTTTTATCGATGCAAGTAGGATCGATATCTACGTGAATTTTGTAGGCATTGCGAGCAAATGTATCAACTTTTCCTGTGACTCTATCGTCGAAACGCGCTCCCAGTGAAATGAGCAAGTCGCAATGATTAACCGCTTGATTTGCCCAGTAAGTGCCGTGCATTCCGAGCATTCCAAGCGATTGAGGGTCGGTTCCAGGAAATGCACCAAGTCCTTGAAGAGTCATTGTAACAGGTAGATTATTTTCTTTTGCCAGGAGATACAATTCCCGATGTCCTCCTGACATTATAACTCCGCCGCCTACATAAAGCAATGGTCTTTTTGCTTTTTGAAGCATCATGGCGGCTTTTTTAATTTGATTCTGATGACCGAAAACCTTGGGTTTGTATCCTCTGAGTTCTATTTTATCGGGGTAATTAAATTCAGTGATGCTGTTAATTACATTTTTCGGTAAATCTACTACAACAGGACCGGGTCGGCCAGTTGAAGCGATATAAAATGCTTGTTTTATTGTAGAAGCAAGTTCAGAAATATCTCTTACAAGAAAGTTGTGCTTGGTAATAGGTCGTGTTATACCGCAAATGTCAGCTTCCTGAAATGCATCGTTGCCAATCAGGTGTGTGGGAACCTGACCTGTAAAAACGACAATTGGAACAGAGTCCATATAAGCGTCTGTAATACCTGTGACTGTATTAGTAGCACCCGGACCCGAAGTTACAAGTACAACGCCAACTTTCCCAGTTGCTTTTGCATAACCTTCGGCCATATGTGTGGCGCCTTGTTCGTGTCTGACTAAGATGTGTTTTAAGAAATCGACGTCATAGAGTTTTTCGTAGATAGGCAATACAGCACCACCGGGATACCCGAAGATATATTCTACGCCTTCTCTCTTAAGACATTCAAAGAAAATATCCGCACCGGACATTTTATTTTTTTTTGTGTTCATAATTACCCCTTTCATTTATCTTCATTAAAATTTAATATTGCACCGGTATTAGCAGAAGTAACCATTCTTGAATAGCGGGCTAAATAACCCTTTTTAATTTTGGGGATGAATGGAGGCAATTCAGCCAGTCTTTTTTCGATTTCTTCCTGGCTGAGCTCCACTTCTAATTTATAATTTGGTATATCAATCGAAATTATATCGCCATTTCTTAAAGCTGCAATTGGACCTCGATCGGCAGCTTCAGGTGAAACATGTCCAATACAAGCTCCCCTTGTCCCTCCAGAGAATCGACCGTCAGTAATCAGAGCGACTTTATCTCCCAGTCCCATTCCCATAATTTCGCTCGTAGGAGCCAGCATTTCCGGCATTCCTGGCCCGCCTTTTGGTCCCTCATATCTTATAACGACAACGTCACCTGGTTTAATTTTCCCGCCTCTTATTCCTTGTAAAGCTTCATCCTGTGAATTAAAAATAACAGCAGGTCCACGATGGACTAGCATATTTGGATCGACAGCGCCAGTTTTAACAACCGCTCCATAAGGAGCCAGATTACCGAACAGCACCGCCAATCCACCGGTTTTGCTGAAAGGATTATCGATTGTTCTTATTACATTAAAGTCTTTAATTTCTGCATTGGCAATGTTCTCGCCAAGTGTTTTCCCTGTAACTGTAGGGGAATCCAGAGAGAGCAATCCCTCTATCTTCGAAATTTCTTTGAGGATGGCAGATATCCCGCCTGCGCGGTCTACATCTTCCATATGGACATTTTTTGTTGCTGGAGATACTTTGCAAATATATGGTACTTTTTGAGCCAGTTTATTCAGTTCATTTAATTCAAAATCGATTTCAGCTTCGTTTGCAATCGCCAGAGTATGCAAAACTGTATTTGTACTTCCTCCCATCGCCATGTCTAAAGCAAAAGCATTAAGTATCGATTTCTTGGTAATAATATCTCTCGGTTTTAAATCTTTATTTATCAGGTCGATAATTTTACGTGCTGCTTCTTTTGCTAATTCAAGTCTTTTAGAATCGACGGCAAGTATTGAGCCGTTACCAGGCAAAGCAATTCCAAGGGCTTCCATAAGACAGTTCATCGAGTTGGCTGTAAACATACCGCTACAAGAGCCGCATGTGGGGCATGCAAAGTTTTCAAGTTCTTTTAATTGCTCGTCGTTAATTTCACCTGTGGAATACTTCCCAACTCCTTCAAAAACCGAGATCAGATCGACGACATTACCTGATGGCGTATAGCCGGCTTTCATTGGACCACCGGAAATAAAAATAGCAGGTATATTAAGTCTAACGGCAGCCATTAACATACCTGGAACGATTTTATCGCAATTCGGAATACAAACCAATCCATCGAGTCGATGAGCTTCGGCAACGGTCTCAACACTATCGGCAATTAATTCTCTGCTTGCAAGTGAATAACGCATGCCGATATGCCCCATTGCTATTCCATCGTCCACACCAATTGTATTGAACTCGAATGGCACTCCGCCCGCCTTACGAATTTCTTCTTTTACTATTTTTCCAAATTCTTGAAGGTGAACATGACCTGGAACTAAATCAATATAAGAATTGCACACGCCGATGAATGGCTTATTAAAATCTTCATCCGATTTGATTACACCGGTAGCTTTTAATAAGCTTCGATGCGGTGCTTTGTCGAAACCTTTTTTAATTAAATCTGATCTCATTTCAATCCTCTAACTTTGTAAAGAAATATAACTTTAGATATACCTTTAGGGTTTAGTCAATCCCTAAATTATCTTAAAAGTTATTTTATGTTATGGTTAGGGATTGACTAAATATTATTACCCTAGTATAATCACTAGGCTAATAATATTGATAATAATTAGATTGATAATCCCTAGAAGGTTAGTATCTAAAGATGAGTTAAAAGAAACAAAAAGGCTGTTGTTAGCGTGTGCTTGTGGCCCGCCGGATATTTGATTGGTTTTAATATGTTTTTTATTTTCAGCCATAACTCGAATGCAATTATAAGGGTTAATTGATTAGATGTCAAGTTTTTTTTGAAAAAATATTGCATAATTATTCATCCACATGTATATCTAAATACTCGGTGTCTTTTTTGGAAGATTGGACAATTCAGTTTATTTTTGCACTCAATCATTAATAGAGAATAACAATTATGAAACAAAGAATTGCTTTAATTGGTTTTGGCACAGTTGCGCAGGGGCTGTGTGAAATATTAATCAACAAAAAAAATGAACTGGCAAAAAAATATAACTACCACTATGAAATTGTTGCTGTCAGTGATATCAGATTCGGCACAGTATATAATCCCGAAGGACTTAATCTTAAAAGATTACTGCGTGAAATAAACGAAAAGGGTAAATTTATTAAAGATAAAGTTGAGTGGGATGCAATTGAGACAATCGAAAAATCTAATTCAAATGTCGTTTGTGAACTCGCATACACCAATCTGAAAAATGGTCAACCGGCCATTAAGCATTGCGAAACTGCGTTTAAGAACAGGAAACATATCGTTACAAGTAATAAAGGACCAGCCGCGCTTGCCTACCACAGATTGAAACGACTTGCAGATAAATATGGTGTACGTTTCATGATTGAAGGTACTGTATTAAGCGGAACTCCAGTTATTAACCTGGTGAAAGGTCCTCTTGCCGGAAATAATATAAGCGCTTTTAAAGGAATATTAAACGGCACAACGAATTATATTCTTACGCGTATGGAAGAAGGCATGGGTTATGAAGAAGCTCTCAAAGAGGCACAAAAACTCGGATACGCAGAAGCCGATCCAACAAACGACGTACAAGGTTACGATGCACGGGCTAAAGTAACAATTCTGGCTAATGTATTGATGGGCATTAAACTCGATATCAATCAAGTAAAATGCAAAGGTATTACGAAAATAACCCAAGAAGATATTAAAGAAGCAAAAAGAAAAAATGCTCGCTGGAAATTAATCGGTTCGATTGAAAAAAAGGATGGTCGAATAAAAGCCTATGTTAAACCAGAACTTGTTCCAATGACTCATCCATTAGCAGGAATAATGGGCTCGGTAAACGCACTTACAATAACGACTGATTTAATGGGTGATATTACAATAGTTGGCAAGGGAGCTGGAAAGATCGAAACTGGATTTTCAATATTAAGCGACTTACTTGCCCTGAACACTAAATCATAATTTCTTCTTAATAAGTTTAATAACCAGCAAGAAGAATCATCGTGAAATTTTAACATAGCTTATAAATGTCTTTTATAAAGAATACTAAGTATTGAGATAACTTGAACATCTGTTTTTGTTAAATTAAAATATAAACATACTTTTTAGCTAATCCTCAAAAAATTAGAATACTGTTTTCGTTCTATTTTATAGATTCTATAGAAAATTATATTCTTTTTTCAAAAATTCATTCAGTCTTGCATTAGAATTTTATTTTGTATCTGACTTATTTCATTTATAATTATGTCCAAACGGAGTAAGGGATAATGACGCCAGTTTTAGATGCTGTGTAGTAAAAGGGATACCGATTATTGTTATTGCGCAAAGGAGTGCAAAAATAAAATGTGTAATTGAGATTAGTATTCCACCAGTTAAGATCCACAACAAATTCATAAATGTTGATATACAACCACTTCCCCTTTCTGTTTGTACAACTTCTTTGCCAAACGGAAGGAGTGTAAGAAAAGAAATCTTGATTAGTTGAACGCCAAAAGGAATTCCTATAATTGTTATACAGAGTAATAAACCAGCAATGAAATATTCAAAAAAGAGAATAATTCCACCTCCAATAACAATCCACAAAAGATTTTCGAGCAATCGCATCGATTATACGTCCTGATTTATTGGATTGTTAGACGTTGAGGCAGGAATTTTGTTTTGGAATACAATAATGGATTGTGGAGGTGCGGGGAGTCGAACCCCGGTCCGAAGCTACATTTCAGTGAACGTCTACACACATAGTCTGTTTAGGTTTTGTCTCGTTTCGGTTGGAAAAACAGACAATTCCGCCCAAAACCAGTCCGTTAAAAATTCGCCTCGCCTGCACGGACACTCAGCTCGGCTATCGTACCTAAGCGTCGTTCGTTCAAATCCCGGTACGAGAGAATTTGAAGAACGGCTACCTTTTTTTAATTAGGCAGCTAAAGCGTAATTATATTCGCCATTTATTTTTTTTACCGTCGTTTTACGTGTCTACGGCAACACGGTGTGCAGTTCAAAGAACCTATAGCTCCGTCGAAGCCAATATCACCCCCATAAATTATTTTTTCCAGATAATTTCTGGGGTATCGTTAATTTGATTACAATATCGAGCTAATACAAATAACAAATCAGAAAGGCGATTCAAATATACCAAAATATTATTCTCAATTTCAACTGTTTTCATTAATGCCGCAACTTCTCTTTCAGCCCTTCTGCAAACCGTCCTGGCATAATGCAACAAGGCTGCAGATTTACTGCCACCGGGCAAAATGAAATTTTTCAATACAGGTAGCCGACCATCAAAACTGTCAATTAATCTTTCAAGGCGCTCAGACCTTGCCATTTCGAACCGATCTATTTTGACATTTGAATCGGCAGGAGTTGCCAAGTCCGTACCCATCTCAAATAATTCGACCTGTATACTGCGTAAAACTTCGATGAGTTCCGAATTCTCAATTTCTGTTATAGCTAATCCTAAAATAGAATTTAACTCGTCCACTGTTCCGTAAGCATTTAATCTCAGATCGTCTTTAAATACTTTTTTACCCCCGAGTAAATATGTTGTACCATTATCGCCGATTTTAGTATAAATTTTCATCGATTAATCAATTTTCCTCAGCTCAATTTCAAATTCTTCTCCCTTGTGTTTGATATAAAGAGGAGTGTCGTTTAAATATTTTTTCTTAATTACTGCAAGTCCATAAAATTTACCTTCTACATTGATGCCGCTTGTAATAATTCCAGCTAATTCATCAGCATTGTAAACTTCGTATGATTTATCAGGAATTTCCGCTTCGATTTTTATACCGACCAACTTTCTTTGAACTTTATCATAAGTATCGAGTCGGACTATGACTTCCTGACCGATATAACACCCTTTTGTAAAACTAATTTCACCAGTTAGTCCGACTTCGTGCGGATTAAAATCCATTGTTATTTCATTCTTACCAACTATACCATGTAAGATACGATAATATTTAAATGCATCTTCGCTGACAAAGCCGAAGTCGAATGCACTTTTATTTTCAAGGAGATATTCACAAAATTGTTTGTACTGATTTGATTTTATTACAATCTTATATAAAGTATTTCCTTTTTCAACATTTCTGAACAATATTGTATCGAATCCAGATGTTTGTGTAATAATTAAATTGTTATCATCGATTAAATGAAATTCTTGTCCAAATATAAGTGATAAATACGAAGCACTTTGCTCGCCAGTAACCGTAATAATTTTATATTCAGAAGTAACGTCTTCGGCTTTAATATCCTCAGTAATAATATACTTGTTGATCCAGTTCAACAGCTTTTTGTCCGGATCATGCTGTCCAATCAGCCAGAAGAAATCTGTAATATAAAGTAACACGGTTCGATCAATGAATCTCCCCTTATCATTCAAGAAAAGTGTATTTATTTTTTTGCCAGGGATTAAGTCCTTAAGATTGTTCGTGGAAATTCTATGTAAAAAATCCAGAGTTTCTTTCCCTTCCAGCTTAGTAATATTTTCCTCAAGGCTTACGGCTCCTGCACCATGGTATAGTAATTTATATTCTTCGTTAATATTTTTTGTTAAATGATTATTCGTTCCAATAAACATACACAACCATTTTTGTTTAATACTCAGTCAATATTTGCGAAACCAGCGCGGATTTACTTTTGTAACGTAAAGTTGTTTATTTTCGTTCCAGTAGAAAGGTATCGAATCCAGAACACGAATTTTGAGCGAGTCCTCAATAAATCTGTATTCATAATAATCTGGGTATTTATCGTTATTAATATTGGCAAGGGTTCTTTTGTGAACAATACCCACGTAGGTTTCGAGCAAGTGTGGTGGCTTGCGCCAGCCATCTATCAAGAAAAAATTATATTTTCTGTGTCCCGAAATTATCCCATCTTCATAAAAGAGCTCGACATATTTAATATTTTTTGGCTGCCATGTTTTAATCGACATTTTACTGAAGCCTCCGTGTATTGGTACTTCAGCTTCCCATATTTTTTCGAAGTTGTTGTCGGTGCATTCGAATAAGGTCAAATAAAAGAATGCTGTACCGAGTTTTGTACTGTCGAGGTTAATGAAACTTGATTCGTATCCCTGTACGTTTTTTCTCTCTACAAATCTTTCTGATTCTTTGGAACGGACAATCAGAGTCAGAACAAAATTTCCGCCGTCCTTAAAATAAATAACTGCCGGTTTTGGTATACCGTAAATTGTTGATGGTTCATTTTGAAGTATATATGTGCCGGGCGGATAATTTTCCATGATATACTCACCAAGCGCTATAGTATCACACGGGAATCTGTTTTTTGTTCTTTCTTTTTCTACTTCGAGATTGTATTCTCTTATTTCTTTTTCTTTACTGGATGAGGTTGCAGCATCTCCTCCTTCTTTTTGTTCGGAAGTACAAGCAGAAATTAATATTAGCGAGAGAACCAATAATTTGACTAATTTCATGACCCTTTTATTTCCGAAAAATCTTTCAAAAAGTAGGCAGAAGCAATCATCCCCTTTTTCAAATTATCAAGGACAAAGTGCTCGTTTGGTGAATGGATGTTGTCCGTATCGAGTCCTAATCCCATTAAAATTGCAGGGGCTTTTAACTGATTCATAAACTCGACTACAATAGGAATTGAACCGCCTTCACGAGTAAAGACAGTTTTTTTACCGAAAGCCTTCGAGACTGCCTTGGCCGCTATTTGAACAGTTTTGTCTTCAAGCGGAATAACAACTGGATAACCGTAATGAATCATCTTTACGTTTACTATAACTCCTTCGTGTGCCAGACTTTTGACATACTTGGTGAAATCTGCTGCGATTTTTTTAGGATTCTGATTCGGTACAAGTCGCATGCTGATCTTTGCGGAGGCTCTCGATGGAATAATTGTCTTTGCTCCTTCGCCTGTAAATCCACCAACAATTCCGTTACAATCGAGAGTTGGTCGAACCCATAGACGTTCCAGTGTGGTGAACCCTTTTTCGCCGTAGAGAGTTTTAACTCCCAACTCCCTTGCAAATTTTGCATCGGAAAATTTCAGGCGTTTGAAATTTTCTTTTTCTGCTTCAGTCAATTTCATTACATCTTTATAAAAATTCGGCACTGTAACTCGTCCGTTTTTATCGTGCAATTTTGAAATGATTTTTGCCAGTTCGTTTACTGGATTGACAACAGCTCCACCGAAACTTCCGGAATGAAGGTCGGCTTTAGGCCCTATCAATTCGACTTCCATATAAAGAAGTCCTCGCAGACCGTATGTAATTGTCGGGACTGCAGGAGCGTACATACTTGTGTCGGAAATTAATATGGCGTCGCATGAGAGAAGCTCTTTATGTTTCGAAATAAATTTGGATAAACTGCCACTACCGATTTCCTCTTCGCCTTCAATTAAAAATTTTACATTAACCGGCGGTGCGCCATAGTTCTTAAAAAAAGCTTCTACACTTTTTAAATGAGCAAATTGTTGACCTTTGTTATCGTTTGCTCCCCTCCCCCATAATTTTCCATTTTCAATCTTCGGTTCGAACGGCGGAAAAGACCATTTTTCAATTGGATCGACCGGTTGTACGTCGTAATGACCGTAGATAAGAACAGTTGGTTTATCCGGAGCCCCAACCCATTGACCATATACGATTGGATGCTTTTCCGTACTGAATACCTCGACGTTTGTCAAACCGATATTTCTCAGTTTGTTTGCCAGAAACTCAGCACATTTCACCATATCCTTACTATGTTCTGATGATGTGCTGATACTCGGAATACGCAGGTATTCTTTTAGTTCTTCCAAAGAATTTTCAAAATTCGTATTCAAATATTTGATTACATTATCCACGACTCCTCCGGTAGTTTCTTTTAGGGACTCAAAGCCCATTATCTTATGGATTCAAATTTAACTTTCACAACTGCGGGATTCAAGTAAATTAGTAGATAAAAAATTTTTATTCTGCCTTTATTTATTGGTAAATTTGAATGTCTATAAATTTATAACAAATGATATTAACAAAATACATATTAAAAAACCATCTGGCTCCTTTTCTTTTTTCGGTATTTACACTCATCGGCATCTTCTTGTTACAGTTCCTGATGAAATTCGCCGACCGATTAGTAGGGAAAGGATTGGGACTATGGATTATTATAAAATTGATAGTCTACAACCTAGCCTGGATGATCGTGCTTGTAATACCGATGTCAGTTCTGGTTGCAACTTTAATGGCATTCGGAGGAATGGCACAAAATAACGAAGTTGCCGTCTTGAAAGCCACCGGCATGAGTCTCTACAGAATGATATTGCCACCCCTTGGAGCCTCCGTTTTATTGGCTCTATTTCTAATCTATTTCAATAACAATATCTATCCCGATGCAAATCATGCTGCCAGAATTTTGATGGAAGATATATCACGTCAAAAACCGACACTATCGCTTGTACCTGGAGTATTTTCACAGGACGTCCCCAATTATTCAATTCTTGCACGCCAAATCGACCAGGAAAAAAATATATTGAAGGAGATCACAATTTATGACTATTCGACTCCACCATCTATTAATGTAGTTACTGCGAAAAAAGGTATAATTTATCTTTCGCCAAATCAGAAAAAATTGATAATGGATTTAGAGCTGGGTGAAATACACGAATTTAATAATAGCAACTGGGATGAATATAGACGACTTCGTTTTAACAGACATAAAATTGCGATGCCTGCTGAACAATTTACATTTGAGCAATCGACACCGGGCGGTCCTCGCGGCGACCGCGAACTTGGTGCACCACAAATGTTGCAAATTGTCGATAGCCTTCAAAAAACAAGGGAAAAGTATCTGGCCGAACTAAACAATACACTTTCTAATATTACAATCAATGAAACTCTTACATTACCCGAGAAGAGAGACGATAGGATATATGAAAATGTTAAACGAAGATTAATCAATCATAAAAATATATTAATAAACGTTTTAAACCGACTTGAATACAATAAAAAGGAGATTAATCGTTATTGGGTCGAAATCCATAAAAAGTATGCCTTACCTTTCGCCTGCATAGTATTTATACTAATCGGGGCACCGCTCGGCACAATGACACGAAAAGGTGGTTTCGGAATGGCAGCGGGAATCAGCCTTGTATTCTTTCTGATTTACTGGACATTTTTAATAGGCGGAGAAAAACTTTCTGACCGCGGATTACTATCACCCTTCTGGGGTATATGGAGCGCAAATATTTTGTTGGGAATTTTAGGAATCATACTTACGATTAAGAGCGCAAGAGAACGTATCGAATTGAAATTCGACTTCATCAATAAAGCAATACCTAAATCCTGGAAATTTAATGCGGATGAAAATGAAAATTCTTGACCGCTATCTGATTAAACAATTTTTACAATCCGTATTATTTGGATTGATCACTTTCACGGTGATTTTCGTAATCATCGACATGATGGAAAAACTCGGCGATTTTATCGACCAGAATGTCGATGCAAGTATGATAACGGAATACTACATCGTCTTCATGCCTGAAATAATACGACTAATGACGCCAGTTGCAGTTTTATTGGCAAGTTTATTCACTGCAGGCAAAATGTCGAATCTAAATGAATTAACAGCTATTAAAGCAGCGGGCATTAGTATCTATCGTTTTATGACTCCATTTCTTATAACATCATTTTTTATATCGATTCTATTGGTATATTTTGGAGGCTATATTGTACCGATGGCAAACAAACACAAAGTTTTTATTGAACAAACTTATCTAAAAAAAGGGATAGTCTATTTTGGAAGCAATATATACTTTCAGGATACAAAGAACAGAATAGTGACTATTAATCTCTATGACGTTGCTAACGACCAGGCTAATCAGGTTAGCATTCAGGAATTCTCACCCAACGACAACACTAAAATTTTAAGAAGATACGATGCATTCAGAATGAAATATGACACCCTAAAGAATCAATGGGTATTGTATAATGGAGTCGAGCGAGTATTCGGCGACACAACGGAAAGTATGTCGCGATTTGCAGTGAAAGAATTTCCTGGACTGAATTTTAAACCTGAGGATGTAATTAAAAAGCAGCGTAAACCAGAAGAAATGTCGCTCGTTGAGTTGAAAAATTTCGGAGACGAACAGAAACGTACGGGCAACAATCCGACTGCAATTGAAATTGAATATCAATCGAGAATTTCATTTGCTTTTTCGTGCATAGTTGTAGTGTTGTTTGGTTTGCCAATCTCGGCAAATAAAAGAAGAGGAGGGCTGGCGCTCCAATTTGGGATTAATTTGTTGATCACATTCATTTATCTTGTTTTCATGAAAGTAAGTCAGGCATTTGGTAAGAACGGAATGTTAGATCCGTTTTTAACGGCGTGGTTTGCAAACTTTGTATTTCTGATCGCAGCAATATTTAATTTAAAATACGCTTCGAAGTAATCCATTATTTTGTGGTAAGTTCAAAAACTCCATCCCAATCTGCAGGTGGTGGATTTGTAATATAAAATTCGCAACGCTCTGCATAAACTCGTGAAGGATAATCTTTCAGTTCATCAAATGTTCGCTTGAAGTAATCACAAGCAGCTTCAAAATTGCGCATTTTATACAAGCTTAAGCCCTGGAAATAAAAATCGAGTTTTTCCAGTGCTACCTTTGCTGCAACGTCATCCTTTAGACTGATCAGTTCATAAATTTTAGTCGGTACCATTTTACCTTTTACTCTGATTACATCGAGTTCCCTTGCGAGGAAATGTTCTTTAATCAATTCATAAGTCGATGCGCTAATCATAATATTAGTACCGTAGGCTTTGTTTGCGCTTTCAAGTCTCGATGCCAGATTGACGTTATCGCCCAGCACAGTGTAGTCAAATCTCTTTGCACCTCCAATATTACCCACAATTGCTTCACCTGTATTGATACCAATTCTAATATAAATTGGTATTTCTCCAACAGCCATCCAGTTCTCTCTCAGTTCAACGAGACGTTTTTGCATTTTTAATGCTGCATGACAAGCCAGCAACGCATGATCTTTTATTTCAACAGGGGCTCCCCAGAAAGCCATAATTGCATCACCTAAATATTTATCGACAGTACCTTTATGTTCAATTATGATTTCACTCATTTCGTTAAGGAATTCATTAATGTATCCGACCAGCTCTTCGGGTTTCCTTTTTTCGGAGAACGATGTAAAATTGGCAATATCACAAAACATTATGGTAATTTCTTTCCTTTCCCCACCCAATCTCAATTTTGATGGATTCTTTAATAACTCATTTACAATCTCCTTGCTTACATACTGGCTGAACATATTTTTTATAACAAGATTTTGCTTCCGCTCGGTAATAAAATTATACGCTGTCGACGTAAAATAGGACAATACCACCGCAAGCGAGTAATTTACTACCGGCACAACAAGATGAAAATCAATAAACAAAATTACAGCTCCTCTGTAGATTAAATATAAGCTACAGGCAATGGCCGTCATATTTAACACTTCAATGACGATACTATTTTTCAATTTAATATTTCTTACGGCATTTGTAAGAATAAAAGTAAGAAAAGAAAGAATTGAGGTAAGAATAAAAATTACAGAGGATGACTGCCTATATAAAAAATCTTTCCATAAAATATTTTGAATTACATTTGCATGGAATTCGATACCATAGAGGATGTTACTTCCAGTCTTGCCTTCCGAAAATGCAACCGGAAGCAGGTCTCTATCTTCTGGCATGGTCGAACCAATAATGACGATTTTATCTTTGAATATTCCTGAATGAAGCAATCCGATATCCGGGTCGTCCCATGTATTAACTTCGATGCCGAGCAATTGTTCGTCTGATGTTTCATAATCCTTATCATCCAGTACATCAATTAAATTAACTCTTTTGAACGTTGCATCACCTCCGTAAAAATTAATAAGCATACTTTCGGTGTCCCATTTAGGAATTCTGACGTCGTTCAAAATAAAATAATCGGCGGTATCTTTAACCAGATAATTGTTCTTCAGACTTTTGAACTTGTTGATGATAGCAAAGCTGAAAGTGGGGAAAGACTTTCCAATTACGGCAGAGCTGACATAAGGAAGATACCTGCGATAAACTCCGTCGTTATCGGATGGCACCTGTACAATCCCGATTGAACTGTCAACGCCAAAAAATATATTGTCTAAGTTGTAAATTGTACTGGAAATAAAACTCTTTCCCGCCTGTAATTTACTCTCATTTGAGATGTCGATTTTACCGGCAAGCACAACTTTTCCGCACCTTTTGATTGATAAAGACATTAGGGAGTCGTTCAACGAAGAATATGAATCCGGATTAGAAAAATTGATATCAATACCTATTGCTCTTACACCTGCTTGCGAAAGATTATCGATGACATGTGAAAAAATGGATCGCGGCCAGGGCCATCTCCTTTGACTTTCCGGTATCTGGTCGTATGTATTTTGATTAATTTCAAGGAGAATAACATTCGAACTATCTTTGATATCGAGTGCACCTCTTTCATGAAATCGTTTATCGATAAGGCGTAATTCCAGATCCTTCAATGGTGAGATCTGAAATGGCGATACATTCGTAATTAAAAAGGATAAAATTGCAGAAAGAAATACAATTAAAATCCCGCCAAATAAATCTTTCTCTTTTTTTATTTCCATTTAGAAATTTAATCTTGCATATAATCCAGCAATTGAATTGGTATATTTCCCAGGGTAATGGAATAATCGCGCCTGAAATCCAAGAAAAAGATTAGCAATCAAATTGTAATCTGCCAGCAGTTCTACATAATGTCTTTTATAATCCCCGAAACTTGGATTGTAAGAAAATGTAAATTGCAATCGATCTTCCAACATTTTATAATTTACACGTCCAAGTAATGAAACGTAATCGTAAGAAGTACTTTGCATCTCTGTCGAGTTGAACAGTATTTGTATCAAAGAAGTCAAATTACGGTTCCAGAAACTGTTGACCGACAAAGAAACTGAATTATAATTAAGATCATTATTAAACAACGTTTCATCTTCCCTCTTTTGATTTACAAGAGTGAAAGAAATCGAGTTGCGAACATACCAGTTAAAATTATACGACACACCCAGTGAAATTCTGTTCGTTTTGTCTTTAATCATATAATTGTTATAGAGAGTATCGTAAATATCGATGCCGTTATTTTTTTTGTAGACGCTGTACGATAAAGTAATTTTTGGAAAATTAATCCTTGGGAAATACGATATCGAAGATGAAATATTATCAAAAGTTGTAGTGGCAATTTTTGTATTCTGTAAATTGTCCTCCAGTTTTTCAACTCCAAGGGAAATGAACAATTGATTATCCAGAAGACGGAGACGATCGCTTATATTAAATCCTTTTACATCAGTCCTCAAATAATTCTGTCCAAATGACTGGAAATCGTTGCCACGATAAATGTACGAGGCTTTCAAAGTATTGTAAAAGTAATTGATATTTAAGTTGGTTTCTGCCGCAAACGAAGCTAATTCTTGAGGGTTAAGGGGACCCAGGTATTCGTTAACAGTTATGAAATTTCCGAGTAGATCGCGTATAGTTCTTATTTGATCGGGATCGACATCGATGGCTTTCCCTTCTCCAAATACCGAATCAATTCTGGCATCGTCAATTTCACCTGCCGAGATATCATTATTATTCATACTAAATGCTACCTGGGAATTGAATACTATGTTTTTGTTATCGAGAGCAAACATCAGATCTGTACCAAAGACTGCATTTTCTTTGGGCCTTGCTCCAAACTCAATAGAACCTGGATCGTCTTTGCCGTGTAAATAAGAAAAACCCAATTGAAAATTCTCACCACTGCCGAATGATGGTCTGAGTGAAAATATTTCTCTTTTATAAGTTCCCAGTTCCACTTTACCGTATGGATTGCCATACTTGAGTTCGTCTATCAAAATTATATTAGAGCCTAATGGAGCATTTTCCTTTTGATATGTTTCGATAAGTTTACCTTCAATACCACGCGAAATCTCACCAAGTGAACTTTGAATATTTAAAAGACCCAATTTAATCTCGCCGCTTATTCCCCGCACTCTCTTGCCGTTTAATATTAGCGATGGGAATTGAGGATACGTGTCGCCCAGATGAAGTTCAAAGACTTCGCCCCCGGCTATTTTAAGCAGATAACGATTGTAAGGTTGTAGATAACTTTTTTCTTCCGAAGTTAAATAAAGTTGTCCTTCTAAATTCAAGAAACCGTATGATGCATTTAATGTTGCGTTGATGTTGGAATACTGAGTGCTCGATTCGCTCATGTTTTCAGATCGGGTTTCAGCGCGTATATTCCCTCTTAATTTAAATTGATTTTCCAGCTGCTCCATTGTCTCAGTTGATACAACCTGAACTGAGCGGGATATTGTATGATAGATGTTGCCATCTTTGTTGTACACTTCCACTTTTAGAACATAATTTCCTGGTTCTATATTTATATTCGACGAGCTCAAAATAATCAGATCACCCGCAATAAGTGTTTTAGAACTGACATCTTCGTTGTTTAATAATATCCTGGTCTTCTTTATATCAACTGTTTCAGGGGCTTTCATGAAAGATAAACTTAACAGGAAATTATCTGGGGTTAATTTTTCTGATTGTGCGGGACTTAAAATTAAAATCTCTTTATCTTTTTCAGATGTCGCTTGAACTGCTATTTGAATGGGCGGGGCACCATTAAGTACTCCCTCCGGATAAGTCTCGGTAGATCCGTCTTTCAGATTTATGACAATGTAATATTCGATGTAAGGGCTTTGTACAGACTCGCCGACAATATTAACAGATGCAGTATTACCTTTAATCTCCATCTCTTTAAGACTATATTCATCTTTACCGAACTGTCTGAAAGCAATTTCCATCGAGGAAATATTTTCACCGGATGTCAGATTGGCAGTAATATTTAACGGCGAATTTTCGATGGCTTTACTTACCTGCACATCTGTAATATAATTACTGACCTGAGCATACATTAAGCTCGCCAATAAACACAAAACAATGATATATTTTTTACTCATAAATATACCTTGTAATAAATTTTTATTCTTCGGGAGCGTAGTACTCAATCTCAATTGTACCTTCATCAGTTTCAATATAAATTTTCTTAACTGCTGCATGCTTGGACATATTTAATTTATTCAGGTCTTCCTGATTTTGAGTGCGGAATTGGAAATTGCCATCGGGTGTGATAACAACTGTATTCCCTCCGTTCAATTGTCCACTACCGCCCTGAGGACCTCGAAAAGATAGGTCGGCCATTCCTGATTCTAAAGACATGGTAAAAGTGCTATCCTCGTCAAATTCGAGAAATCCATTCGTGCCTCGTATAGATGCAACGACCGTAGGAGTAGTAAAACGAAATTCTTCTCCCTCGTCTTGTTTATTCACATCAAAGCCGATCATCCCTCTTTGAAGAAACGCATCCTTGTTTAATTTACGTCCTTCCGAGGCACCGTAAATATGAAGTATTGAATTTTCTCGCACTCTTAAGATTCCCGACCCGTCTTTGAATAACACAACTGCCAGGGATTTCGAACCTGTTCTCAGTTCGTTTCCGTCAGAAAGGGGTAACCCAATTTTTGCTTCCTGCCAATTAGATTCTTTTTCGGTCAAGCGAAATGTTACACTATTAAATACTTTTTTAATTAGGGCAATGATTTCCTTTGTATCGTCGGCAGGTTTTTGAAGATTGCCAACTTCTCCACTTTTAAATCCAAAGAGAAGTGGAATAATTAATAAGATAAAAACTTTACTCTTCATTGCCTTCACCTGTTTTTAAACTCTACTGAAATTATAGATTGTTCATTTTGATCAAAGAAATCGAGAAGAGCATTCAAATCGCTGAAGTCAAGTTGATTTCCTTCGCTGTCTGAAATCTTAATCCCTTCGGGAGAAATCTCGCCGTTAAGAAATTTATTTATCAATTCCGAGCTTATCTTGTTTTGAAGGAAATTTGCCAATCGCAATATTACGGGATTGACCTCACGCACATTTGCAGCTTCTCCACCAGCAGTAGAAGAAGTTCTGAAAACTCTTGGTTTACTTCTCAATAATAAAATTTCACCGGCTCCTTCAATCTTTGCAGTAACCGAAACAACCACATTAGTATCCTGCAGGATTTCTCTTCCCAGGTAATTAGTAAGGTTTATTTGAGTGATATTTGCATCGACTTCAAGATTATCCACAAGCGGATTGCCAGAATTAAGAGCGTCTTCGTCGGATGCCTCATCATTCTTATAATTTGCCTTAATTATATAGCTGCTTGCTCCTATTGATTGGTCCCACGTAATTATAATGTTTCCAACATCGACTTCTTCAAATTGGAGAGGCGAGGTGATTTCAGGTGCAGTAGCATTAAGAAATGTAAAAATCCTTTCCACTTCATCTTGTTCACCTGAATTAATGTCCTGTACTTTCAAAACTACCCTGAAAATACCTCTTGGTTTTCCAATACTGACAATATCGGAAATAACATCAGAATTCAATTCGGATTCTTCATAAATTAAATCGTCATTATCCAGTTCGTCGTTATAAAAACTTCTGGATAAAAAAGGGGCGGTTTTGAAGTAGGCAACTTGAACAAAGCCGGAAGTTTCATCTTTTTTCCATTCTACAAATCCTTCAACAATTACTTCTACATTTTCGGGAAAAATTGATACTCTCATAACACGAGGTTGATTGGCGATATTGTTGTCCGGCAGGAATGCCGCAAGGTCTATAGTACTGAGGTCCTGAAAAATATCCAGTTGAATTGAAATCCCTTGCTGTGCATTTAAAGTTGTCGCCAGCAGAAAAACCAAAAGGGTAATTCTCTTCATTGCAGCTCCGATTTATTTTACCAGCCCTAATTGAAGACGACAGAAATGTAATTAAATATTATGATTTACTCAATTAAAATTTCGGAGCTTGCCCGGCGCTGTTTTTAATTTATCTTGTTTTCCTTATCGGGATTTATAAACCCATATTGAGGAGAAGTGTGAGCGTCGATTCGTATTTCGCCAAAGCGTGCTTCAAATTTTTCTATGTTGTCTTTAAGAGCACGCATTAGCATTTTTGCATGTTGCGGCGTTGTTATTATTCTTGCTAACACTTTTGCTTTTGGCACTCCAGGTACCACTCTCGTAAAGTCGATTACAAATTCAGCGGGAGAATGTGTTATTATTGCGAGGTTCGAATAGATGCCTTCGGCTTCTTTTTCACCCAATTCGATATTTATTTGTTGAGCTTTTATTTCGTTCTGTTCCATTGCCGCTCCTGTTTTATAGGGAAGTTTGCATTGCGAGGGAAAAACCGGGGGAAATCAAATTCCCCCGGCAAAAAATTATTTTCTTAACTGATCCGCCTTATTGAAAGCTTCTGCCGATTTTTCTTCGTTGCCAAGATTAGCGTGAACTTTACCCAATAATTCCCATATTGCTGCTTCGTTGGGATTTACTTCCAGATACTTTTCAAGATAAGGAATGGCAGCCTGGAATTTTTCCTTGTACTTAGTTTCGTCTATTTTCACATTTTCATTTTGTTCCATCTCCTCGCGTATCTTTGCACCCCAGCGAATATATGTTACAGCCAGGTTGTAAATTGCATTTGTGTACTGTGGGTCGAGCTCTATCGCTTTTTTGAAATGTTTTTCTGCACCTTCAAAATCATTTGCATTCAAAAGTAGAACACCTAAATTGTACTGATAGAATTTATTTTCGGGATCTTTTTCAACGCCTTTTTTGAAAGCTTCGAGTGCCACGTCGAGCTTATTTGCCGAAATATAAGCATTCGAAAGTCTCAATAAAATTTCGTTGTCATCCGGGAATAAATCTCTTCCTTTTTCAAGTACAGAAATAGCCTTATCAAAATATTCGTATGCTTTAACGCTATCCTGTTCATTTTTAGATTCGCGATATGAATCGATTAAAGTATTACCTTTTTCTGTATAGATTTGTCCTAACATTGAAAATGCTTCTGCCGAATTTCCAAGTGAAGTTAATTTTTCAAGCGGTTCAATTGCATCGTCAATTTTATTCATATTAAGATAAGTATAGACAAGATTAATGTAGCCAACCGACGAATCGGGTTGACACAAAATCGAGTTTTTAAATTGTTCCGCAGCCTGTTCGAAGAAGATTTGCATTGTATCCTTAGAGGCTGTATTGCTGGCTTTATTGAAGAAATTTACGCCTTTGTTGAAGCTCGTTGCCCAGTAATATTTTTTAGAATCTTCAATCTGACTTTTGTACTTATCACTTATTGATAAAGATTTATCGAAAGCATTTAACATTTCGGGAATGTTACCTTCTTCACCATAAATATATCCCAGAAGATACCATCCTTCGTCACTATTTGGATTTTTAGCAATATCTTTTTGAAGTGCTTCTTTAGCTTTTTCGTACTGCTTTTGATTAATATAAAGCTTTGCGCCTGTCAATTCCGCCGAAGCACACTGAAATGCCGTAATCCCCAAAGCCATCCCCAAAATACTTAAAAATATAAGCGCTTTTTTCATTGATACTCCTGAATTTTATCTTAAAAAATACCTCGAAAAATAACCAATTTAAGATTCCTAAGTCAAGATTTTTTTCAATGCTTCACTAAAGAATCTCGCATTGAAGCTCTCCATTTTACTAAATGTCAAATTGATTTTAGAGTGTTAAAAGGATATTTTTAAAAATAAAAGAGGACATAATGAAAACAGAAGAAATCATCAGAAATGTGCCCAAAGTAATGCTTCACGACCATCTCGACGGTGGTTTGAGACCTCAAACGATAATTGAACTTGCAAAACAAATTGGATATAAAAAATTACCTACAACCGACGCAGAGGAACTTGCTGAATGGTTTCATAGAGGTGCAAATAAAGGAAACCTCGTTGAATACCTTCAGGGTTTTGAACACACCTGTGCAGTTATGCAGACGAAAGAAGCTCTCAAAAGAGTAGCTTATGAAATGCTGGAGGATATGAAAAACGACGGTGTATGCTACGTCGAAACCCGTTTTGCCCCGGTCTTTCATACGCAAAAAGGTCTTTATTACGAGGACATTCTTGATGCTGTCCTTGAAGGTCTGGAAGAAGGCAAAAGAGATTTCGGAGTTGGTTATGGATTGATTTTATGTGGAATGAGGAATATGAAGAATACACTCGAGATAGCCGAGCTGGCTGTAAATTACAGAAATCAAGGCGTGGTAGGATTTGACCTTGCGGGCGAAGAAGGCGGATATCCTCCCAAAAAACATCTCGACGCATTCCAGTACATAAAGCAAAAAAATTTCAATATTACAATTCATGCAGGCGAGGCTTTTGGTAAAGAATCGATATGGCAGGCTATTCAAATTTGTGGGGCTCACAGAATAGGACACGCAACACGACTTGTCGAAGATATTGTGTTCGATAAGGATGGCAACGTGGTTCAATTGGGGGAACTCGCACAATATATACTCGACACGAGACTGCCTCTGGAAATCTGTCTTTTGAGCAACGTCCATACCGGCGCAATCGACAAACTCGAAAATCATCCGTTCATCAAACTGTTCCGTGAAAAATTTAGAGTCTTCCTTAATACCGACGACCGCCTGATGAGCAATACTACTCTTACCAAAGAATATACAATAGCAAGTGAGCTGTTTGGACTTAATCTGGACGACGTCGAAAAGCTTAATATAAATGCGATGAAGTCATCATTTATTCCATACAAAAAACGATTATATTATATTTACCATGTTATTAAACCCGGTTTTCAGAAAATGAGAGAAAAATTACTATCATTAAAGGTATAATTATGGCTAAACCACTCTTTAAAAATTATTCTTATGAATTCGACAAGAACGAAAAAAAATTATTAATCACTTTTTGTAAATCAATTGTGAAACAAATGTCGAATGACGAGAGATTTTACACCGAAATTAAAACATTTAACTCGTTGATTCAAAAATTAGAAAGTAAAGATAACCCTATCAAACTGACAAAAGACGAAAAGACAAAACTCGTATTCCGACTGAAAGAAAATGAAAAGCATTTAGAAAAACAGATTAAAAATGCGGGATTCATAAAAAAATTGTTTTTCAAACCTCTCTACAAACAATATAAAAACATAATAGAGACGCACTTTAATGACTAAACGAGTAGTGAAAGCACCAACAGGCACAAAATTAACTTGTAAAGGCTGGATTCAGGAAGCCGCAATGCGTATGCTTATGAACAACCTGGATCCTGAAGTTGCAGAACGACCCGAAGACCTGATAGTCTACGGAGGCTCTGGTAAAGCTGCCCGCAACTGGGAGAGTTTTGATGCTATTGTAAGATCTCTGAAAGAATTAAACAATGACGAAACTTTGTTAATTCAATCGGGTAAACCTGTTGCTATTTTTAGAACTCATGAAAATGCACCGCGAGTTATAATATCAAATTCAATGCTCGTTCCTGATTGGGCAACCTGGGATGAATTCCGGCGACTCGAAAGTCTGGGACTTACAATGTACGGTCAAATGACAGCAGGTAGCTGGATTTATATTGGCACTCAGGGAATACTTCAGGGTACATATGAAACTTTTGCAGCATGCGCCGATAAGTACTTTAACGGTTCGTTATCCGGTAAATTTTTGTTGACTGCAGGATTAGGTGGAATGGGCGGAGCTCAGCCTCTCGCCGCTACTATGAACGGTGCTGCATTCCTGGGAATCGAAGTCGATCCTTCCAGAATTCAAAAACGACTCGATACAGGCTATATCGATGTAATGACCTACGACCTCAACGAAGCTCTTAAACTTGTACTCGATGCCAGAGAAAAAAAAGAAGCACTTTCGGTTGGACTGGTAGGTAATGCAGGCGAAGTGCTGCCGGAAATTCTAAAAAGAAATATCATTCCAGATATCGTCACAGACCAAACGTCTGCACACGACACTCTTAATGGCTACGTCCCGATGGGTATGAGTCTCGAAGAAGCATTGAGTCTTAGAAAACAAAATCCAGAAAAATATATTTCATTGGCAAAGAAAACAATTGTAGAGCATGTAAAAGCACTGCTCGAATTTCAAAAGAGAGGCGCAGTTGCGTTTGATTACGGTAACAATATTCGTGGAGAAGCAAAAGATAACGGTGTGGAAAATGCATTCGATATTCCGGGATTCGTACCAGAATACATAAGACCTCTATTTTGCGATGGTAAAGGACCCTTCAGGTGGGTGGCATTAAGTGGCGATCCAGAAGATATTTATGTTACCGATAATGCAGTTATTGAAGCATTACCAGACAATAAAAAACTTGTACGATGGATTGAAATGGCGGGTAAAAAAGTTCACTTTCAAGGATTGCCTGCGCGTATTTGCTGGTTGGGTTATGGTGAAAGAGCTAAAATTGGGAAAATTTTCAATCAGCTTGTAGCAAGTAAAAAAGTAAAAGCCCCCATTGTAATTGGAAGAGACCATCTGGATTGTGGATCGGTAGCATCTCCCAACCGTGAAACCGAAGGAATGAAAGACGGAAGCGATGCAATCGCAGATTGGCCAATTCTTAATGCTCTATTAAATGCCATTGGAGGAGCTAGCTGGGTATCCGTTCATCACGGCGGAGGTGTAGGGATTGGTAAATCGATTCATGCCGGCATGGTTATCGTTGCAGATGGCACATCTGCTGCTGAAGAAAGACTTGAACGCGTTTTAACTTACGACCCTGGTATGGGAATAGTCCGTCATGCAGATGCTGGATATGAAAGAGCCATCGACAACGCCTTGAAATTCAATATCAATATACCAATGCTCAACAAATAGAAATCATTAACAAACACAGGATAAATTAAAATGAAAGTATTAATAGCCGACAAATTTCCTGAACAGTATATTAAAAAACTGGAAGAAGCCGGTATTGAAGTCATCTATAATCCTAATTTAGGAGAAAAAGATTTGCCGGAAGCTGCACAAGAGGTTGATTGTTTAGTTGTGCGTTCAACAGTCGTCAGCGCCGAGACAATTGAGAAATCGAAGAATTTGAATTTAATTGTACGTGCAGGTGCCGGTGTAAATAATATTAATATACCTGCTGCAAACAAAAAAGGAATTTATGTTGCTAATTGCCCGGGTAAAAATGCAATTGCAGTAGCCGAGCTGGCTATCGGACTAATGATTGCCTGTGACAGGCGTATACCAAATAATGTAATTGATTTCAGGAATGGCAAATGGAACAAGGCCGAATACTCTAAAGCAAAAGGACTTTACGGCAGAACTCTTGCTATCGTAGGATACGGTCATATCGGAAAAGAAGTAGCAAAACGTGCTCAAGCTCTTGGCATGAATATCTATGCAAAAGATATTTCGAGGATTGAGGGTTACGGCGTTAAAGACTTTTCCGAATTCGACAAAGTTTTACCGATTGCAGATGTAGTATCAGTTCACCTCCCATCAACCCCAGAAACCAAAGGATTATTTAACGAAAAGATGTTTAATATGATGAAAGATGGAGCAATATTTATCAATACTTCGCGTGCCGACGTCGTAGACGAAGAAGCATTGATCAAGGCAGTAAAAGAAAAAAATTTGCGCGTGGGACTGGATGTTTTCAATGACGAGCCGGAAGACAAAAAAGGAAGCGTCTCTTCAAAACTTCAAGAACTCGAAAATGTTTATGTTACTCATCATATCGGAGCATCAACAGAACAGGCACAAAACGCAGTTGCTGAAGAAACTGTTAATATCATCCTTGATTATATTAAAAGCGGAGTTATTGCTCACTGGGTCAACAAAGCAAAAGCACCCGATACACACTATCAACTCGTCGTTAAACATTATGATAAGCCCGGCGTGCTTGCTTCAGTACTCGGTATAATTAAAGACGGCGATATCAACATAGAGGAAATTGAAAACATTATTTTCGACGGTGGACTGGTTGCATGCTGCACTATGAAACTTAAAGCTCCTCTCAGTAATGAAATGCTCGAAAAAATTAGACAAAATCCAGATGTAATTACTTACTCTCACGTAATGCTCGATTAATACAAAAAAAGCTGCCTTCCTGGAGGCAGCTTTTTTATTGTTCAGAACCAGATTAAATAAATTTCACGTCAATAATATCATCGATTATTCCGTGATAATATACCAGTTTAATTAGTTCCTGAATAGCTTCTGTTTCGTTGGGCGTTAGTTCATAATAAATTGAGTTAAAATTGTCGGCTATAAAGTTTTTTGTATCATCGCTCAAACCTAATTCATTCAAAATATTGTCGATATTGTCTTCAATCAATGTGTCGATTTTCTTAAATGTATTATTGAATGATTCAAGATTTTGTTTGTTTTCGGACACCAGCAAATAATTAACATATGGCAGATTTAAAAGATCGGAAATTTCATCTGCCAGACTAAGTCCTTTTTTGTATTTACTGTCAATAAAATTTTCGTCTCCAGCAATCAGATAGTCAAATTGAGGAGCTAATTTTAAAGAAGTATCCAGAATTATTTCAGGGTCAACTGAGTAACGTTCTTCAAAGAGAATCTTCGAAATTAAGGCTTCGTTGACGGAAATGTCGCCGCGAAGATATATTTTATCGATGGTTCTTTCACCCTTTACAAAATAGAGATAAGCGGCTGACAATAAACCATCAAATGAGATACCAATTTTCGAAGAAACGAAAATTTCCTTATTGTTGATTAATTCCAGTGAGGGAATAAGACCGATACTTTCTTTATCGTTCAACAAATTTTTTACTACTAAAGACGAAGGAGAAGGGATGATACAATAATTCTGTTTTATTGTAGGTTCATTGGTGAAAATCTGAATAAAGATATTATTTGGCACATACAAATTCATGGCATAGATAAAAAAAGCCGCATCTTAGAGCGGCTTTTCATATTATTTATCATTCTTATTTTTAATTTTTGCGGCTTTACCCGAAAGATTGCGCAGGTAGTAGAGCTTAGCACGCCTTACTCTACCCTGACGGATAACTTCAATTTTGGCAATTTTGGGTGAATTAAAGGCGAAAATTCTTTCGACTCCCACACCACTTGAAATTTTGCGAACCGTAAAAGTTTTTGTTAGACCTGAGCCGCGTATGTTAATTACGTCTCCTTCGAAAGGCTGAATTCTTTCTTTATCGCCTTCAATAACTCTTACGTGAACTTTAATACGATCGCCACTTCTGAATTCTGGAATATCTGTGCGTATCTGTTCAGCTGTCAGTTCTTTTATCTTATCCATTGTTACTCCGTTTTATTTATTTTTTTCCATTTTTCTGTTAAAATTTTCGATTGCTCTTCTTTCCACATTTTAATTCTTTTTTCGTTGCCCGATCGTAACACTTCAGGAACCTCCATTCCTTTATAAACCGCTGGCCGAGTATAATAAGGTGCTTCAATAATATCACCGTCCATAAGTGAATCGTTCAATGCCGATTCGCTGTCGTTGAGTACTCCCGGAATCAATCGAACAACAGAATCAATTATTATTAGAGCTGCAATTTCACCACCGGTCAAAATATAATTACCTACCGAAATTTCGTCGGTAGCAAATTTTTGTCTTACGCGGTCATCGATACCTTTGTAGTGTCCAGCAATAATCATAATATTTTTTGCCAGCGAAAATTGATTGGCAAGTTTCTGGTTGTAAAACTTACCACCGGGAGTCGGGAATATTATATGGTCGTATTTCCGCTGGTCCATTAATTTTTCAATACATTCAAAGAACGGTTCCGGTTTAAGAAGCATTCCGGGTCCACCGCCAAAGGGTTTATCGTCTATCTGCTTATGCTTGTCGTATGCATAATCCCGTAAATTATGAACGTATACTTCAACTTTTTTTCTTTCTTGCGCTCGCTTGAGTATACTGGTATTTAACGGACTCGTAAAAAAATCGGGCACTGCTGATATAACGTCAATCCTCATTGTCATAGAGCAAATCGCTATCGTCTGTTAAGTCGAGTCTTTTTTTAACAGCATCGAAATTTTTAATATAATTTTTTATTGCCGGAAAAAGGATTTCTTTTCCGTCATTGTCTTTAATAACATAGACGTCATTAGATTTAAGAACCCAAACGTCTTCAATTGTGCCAATAAAAAAACCTGCACGGTAGACCTTACTACCTATCAAATCATGGATAAAGAAAGTAAAATCGTCAAGTTCAACTTTGTTTTCTTCATCCACGAATAATCTCTTTCCAATAAACAAAGCTGCATCTTCAGCCGTGTCGAAACCTTTTATTTTCAGTAAGACACGGTCATCTTCAACCACACTCTCCTCGACTTCGAAACGTTTTACATTGCCAAAAAACTCAGCATAAACATAATCGAGGTTGAAGAATCTCTCAATAAAATCGGAATAGGAATCTACCGCAAAAAATCCTTGCTCGCCTGCAACGGATTTAACAACAGCAATTAAGATTAGATCATTTACCGAAGGATTTTGCATCCCGCAGCAAACGATTAATCTAAGATTTTTAATATGGCACGTTTACCTTCTTTAGCAGCGATAGCTGTCAGCAATGTACGCATTGCTTGAGCAGTTTTTCCCTGTTTTCCGATTACCTTACCGACGTCGTCAGCACCGACTTTAAGAGTAAGTTCAATGGTTTTTTCGTCGGGAGTGGATTCTTCCAGCTGTACAGTATCGGGATTATCCACAAGGTGTTTTGCGATAAATTCAATAAATTCCTTCATGAGAGTACCTATAATATTGTAAATAACGGGTACCTAATTTAGAGTACCTGTTTCCATAATTATCGGATTCAGGCTTCTTCGGAAGCAGTACCCTGTGCTTCCTGTGAATCTTTAGACTTTACTTCATCCGACTGTTTTTCTTCTTTTTTGGTTTTGGCTGCTTTCTTATTCAGTTTAGCTTCTAAATTAGCTTGCTTCATTTTTTTCCATTCTTCGAGTTTTGTCTCTATTTCCTGCTCAGACAAACCCTTTTTTTGTAGTTGTCTTTTAAGGAAAATTCCCTGAGCAGAAAGCAGATTTCGAACCGTTGTAGTCGGTTGAGCTCCAACATTTAACCAGTAGAGAGCACGTTCCTCTTTAATTTCTACTGCAGCCGGTTCAGATTTGGGATTATACGTTCCAATTGCTTCGATAAATTTACCGTCTCTTGGTGATCTCGAATCGGCAGCAACAACTTTATAGATAGGCTGCTTCTTTTTTCCCATTCGTTTCAGTCTTAATTTAACCGCCAATTTATTTATTCCTCCTTTATGTTTAATTTAATCCAAATTTTTTCAAATTCAACATCCCCCTTCCACCACCTTGTTTATTGATCATCTTGATCATTTTCTGCATTTCATTAAACTGCTTAATAAGTCGATTGACATCCTGAATCGAATTACCACTACCCCGTGCAATTCTTTTGCGTCGACTACCATTAAGAATTTTTGGATTTCGACGTTCTTCTTTTGTCATCGATTGAATAATTGCTTCCACTTTTACCAATTGTTTATCGTCAATGTCCGCATTTTTAATTGCCGAACCGACTCCCGGGAGCATTGAAATGATCGATTTTAAAGAACCCATTTTTTTTAGCATCTTAATTTGTTTCAAAAAATCGTCGAAGTCAAACTTATTTGCTAATAATTTTTTTTGTAGCTCTTCGGCTTCCTTTTCGTCGACCTGCTTTTGAGCCTTTTCGACGAGGGAAATGATATCGCCTTTCCCGAGAATTCTGGAAGCCAGCCTGTCGGGATAAAAGACTTCGATCGAATCGAGTTTTTCGCCAGTACTTACAAATTTAACCGGGCGATCGACAACGGCGCGTATTGAAAGGACACAACCGCCTCGCGAATCGCCGTCCAGCTTTGTAATTACAATACCGTCAAAGTCAACTTTTTCATGAAAAGCCTTTGCAGAATTAACAGCATCCTGACCGGTCATCGAATCGACAACGAACAAGGTTTCAGTCGGCTTGACCTTTGCTTTAATTGCAGCGGCTTCTTGCATCATTTCTTCGTCAATATGCAATCTGCCCGCAGTGTCGATAATTACGGTATTGAGCTTATTTCCTCTGGCATACTCGATAGCTTCTTCGGCAATTTTCACCGGATCCATACAGCCGTCAATCGAAAAGACTGGAACGTCGATCTGTTTGCCAAGTATTTTCAATTGGTTGACAGCTGCAGGCCGATAAACGTCGGCAGCAACTAAAAGAACATCTCGTTTTTTGCTTTTTAATAAACCTGCTAACTTGGCGCTGAATGTAGTTTTACCACAACCCTGAAGTCCAATGAGCATAATGGTTGTAATTCCGGAGGGATTTAATTTAATTTCCGCCCCGTTACTGCCAAGTAGCCTGGTTAATTCGTCATAAATAATTTTTGTAATAAGCTGACCGGGAGTAATGGAAGTAAGAACTTCCTTCCCAAGTGCTTTTACCTTGACATCTTCAATAAATTGCTTTGCAACTTTATAATTTACATCAGCATCCAAAAGAACACGACGAATTTCCCGAAGAGTTTCAGAAATATTTTCTTCGGTTAATTTTCCCTGTCCAGTTACTTTCTTAAGTACCCGTTCGAATTTTTCAGTCAGTTCTTCGAGCATAGTTAATCAACTCTCGTTAAGATAATAAAAAGGTGATGAATATCAAACTATTTCAGTTCCGGCTTCTATTCTAACGGGTTTATCCTTCTTTAAGTGCATTTGCCCCGGATACAATTTCAATTATCTCTCGAGTAATAGTTGCCTGTCTTTCCTTATTATATGTTATCTGCAAGTTTCTGATTAATTCTTTGGCATTTTCAGTAGCCATATCCATTGCCGTCATTCTGGCGCCCAATTCTGCAGCATACGATTCGAGCAACACTTTCCACATTTGTGAATTGAGATGCTTGGGAAGCAATGAATTGATTATGCCAACTTTATCCGGTTCGTATATATACTCAGCTACGTTCACTTCTTGATTTTCTTCAACAAATGGTACAATCGGTAATAATTGTTCTACAACTGTTTTTTGTTGAATAATTGACCTGAACTCGTTATAAATAACAACGACTCTATCAATTTGCACGTTAATAAATTTATGCGTCAGTTCTTTGATTAAGCCGGAAGCGAATTCAAATTTCAAGCGAGAAAAAATTCCGGGGTGTGCACCAGCCACTTTGTAATTTCGTGTACTAAAATAATCGAGTCCTTTTTTGCCTACACAATAAAGTTCTAATTTGCCTTCTTCATAATATCTATTGTAGTCGTTTTTGATCAATTCTTCGGCTGTACGGATAACGTTCATGTTAAAACTGCCGCAAAGCCCTCTGTCGGAAGTAACGATAACAAAGGCAACGCTTTCTACTTTGCGATCAGTTAAAAACGGGTGGCTGAAGTTCTTTTCGATCTTTAAGAGGTGAGACAACACTTCGGAAATTTTACGCGAATAAGGACGAGCATTAATAATATTTTCCTGCGCCCGGCGTAGTCGCGCCGCTGCTACCATTTTCATTGCTTTGGTTATTTGCTGCGTGCTCTTTACGCCAATAATTCTTCTTTTTATGTCCCTAAGCGTTGCCATTCTTATAATCAGGATTTATTGAATTTTTGTAAAAATTCTTCTGCTGCCTTTTTAAGCAGTTCTACAGTGTCTTCTTTCAATTCTTTTGTAGTACGGATATTTTCATAAATTTGAGGATACTTCAACTCCACATATTCATGAAATTCTTTTTCAAATCTTTTTACGTCTTTTACTTCTATTGTTTCAAGGTAATCGTTCGTCCCGATAAAAACGCTTACAATTTGTTTCTCAACGGGTATCGGTGTATACTGACCTTGTTTGAGCAACTCAACGAGGCGAGCACCTTTAGCAAGCGTTTTCTGTGTAGCTTTATCGAGGTCCGAGCCAAATTTTGCGAACGCTTCGAGTTCACGATACTGTGCTAAATCGAGTTTGAGTGAACCTGCTACTTTTTTCATAGCTTTGATTTGTGCGTTACCACCCACACGTGAAACCGATATACCCACATTGATTGCCGGGCGTACACCTGCGTTAAACAAATTTGGTTCAAGATAAATCTGACCGTCTGTAATCGAAATAACGTTTGTAGGAATGTATGCCGAAACGTCACCCTGTTGTGTTTCGATAACTGGTAATGCCGTCAGGCTTCCTCCGCCAAGATCTTCACTTAATTTGGAAGCACGTTCGAGTAAGCGGGAGTGAAGATAGAAAACGTCGCCAGGATAGGCTTCGCGTCCTGGAGGTCTTCTCAAAAGAAGCGATAGTTCTCTATATGCAGCTGCTTGCTTCGATAAATCGTCATAAATTACAAGTGCATGACGACCCGAATCTCTAAAATATTCTCCCAGCGCAGTACCTGCATACGGCGCAATATACTGCAAAGGAGCAGGAGCCGAAGCCGGTGCGGAAACTACAGTGGTATATTCCATAGCTCCATTTTCTTCAAGTTTAGCTACTACCTGCGCAACTGTAGAATTTTTCTGCCCGATTGCAACGTAAATACAATAAACGGGTTTAATACCGTATTTTTTCGCTTCCTCGGTATGAGTATACTTTTGATTAATAATTGTATCGATAGCAATGGCAGTTTTACCAGTCTGACGATCACCAATGATAAGCTCTCTCTGGCCTCTTCCAATTGGAATCATCGAGTCGATGGCCGTTATACCAGTTTGAAGCGGTTCTTTAACTGGTTGACGATAAATTACTCCGAGGGCTTTTCTTTCAATTGGAGCGTATTTTTCGAATTGAATAGCGCCTTTGCCATCAAGAGGCTGACCGAGCGGGTCAACCACTCTGCCCAATAGTTTTTCGCCGACGGGAAACGAAGCAACTCGTTTGGTTCTTTTTACAGTATCGCCTTCTTTAATTAAGCTCGATTCGCCAAAAAGTACGCAACCGACACTGTCCTCTTCGAGGTTGAGCACCATTCCAATAACATTATTTGGAAATTCCACCAGTTCGCTTGCCATTACTTTCGACAATCCATAAATACGCGCAATACCGTCACCCACCTGTAATACAGTTCCGACATCATAAACTTCAACTTCGTTGTCGTAGCCGGCAAGTTGTTTTCTTAAAATTGCCGATATTTCGTCAGGTCTGATTTCTACCATTTTTCTTTCCTAATTGTTCGATAAACTAATATCTTCAGATAATTTTTTTCTCAGGCGTCCCAGTTGACTCTTTACAGAGGCATCAATTATAGTATCTCCGTATTGAGCCTTGAAACCACCCATTATTTTTTCATCTACATTGTAAGTAGGAATAATTTGTTTTCTGGTAACTTTCTCAAGATTTTTTTTCAATTCCTCCTTTAATTCGTCAGGAATATCCACCGCGGTAGTTACCTGTGTTCTGAGTATTCCTTTTTTTTCATCATAGAGAGAAAGGAATTCGTGCATAATTTCTTTGAGAATATCCTGTCTGTTTTTTTCGAGAACGAAATCGATAAAATCAACAATAACTTTAGAAATTTTGTTTTCAAAAATCGAATGGAGAATAGCTTTCTTATCAGAATGCTTGACTACTGGATTTTTCAGAATCGCTCTAAGCTCTCTGGAAGCTTCCAGCGTACTGAAAACAAAATCGACATCCGAAGCTGCTTCGTCGAGCAAAGCCTCGTTGTCTTTTGCTTTTTCAAGCAATAAACTGAAAAGTGAATTGGCATAACGATATGCAACTCTGTATACACTCATATCAATTCTTAGATAGATCTTCCAGGTACTTTGTGATAATTTTAATTTGTTTTTCTTTATCGAGATTTTCTCTCAATATTTTTTCTGCTGCTGATACTGCAATGTCTGCCACCTGATCTTTTAATTTAGAAAATGCTTCGGCATTTTTACGTTCGATTTCTTGGGTAGCTTCTTCAATCATTTTCTTGGCTTGTTGTTTGCTGTCTTCGAGAATTTGTTCACGTAACTTATCGGCATATTGCCGACCCTGTTCAATAATTTTTTGAGCTTCAGCTTCGGCTTTTTTGAGGTTTTCTTTATTTTGCTCGAAAAGCTTTTCAGCCTCAATTCTTGCCTTTTCAGCTTTTTCAAGAGATTCTCGTATTAAATTTTCCCTTTCATTTAAGGAATTAAGAATCGGTTTCCAGGCTATCTTCTTCAAAATAACCAGCAACAGAGCAACAGTAACGAGTGTCCAGATTATAAGTCCCGGGTTAACATCAAGTGGACTACCTGGAGCCTCGCCTGTGTTAAAGAGAAGCAGAGCAAACATTTTCCCAAGTATCATTATAATGATTCCTTAAATAAAAGAGTCAAATATTATTTTAATGCCAGAAGAATACAAATAACGAGCGCAAAGAGCGAAATACCTTCGATTAATGCTGCAGCAATAATCATAGAAGTTCTGATATCACCTGCAGCTTCAGGTTGACGACCGCTGGCTTCCATTGCTGAGCTGGCTAATTTACCGATGCCAAAGGCACCGCCAATAACTGTTAATGCTGCTCCAAAACCGGCTGCTAAATATGCGAAATCCATTTAATTCCTCCTTTAATATCTGTTATTAATTAATGTTCTTGATGATATGCCATCCCGATGAACAGGGATGAAAGCATTGTAAAAATGTATGCCTGTATTAATGCAACCAAAATTTCGAGCAAATAGATAAAAAGAGCAAATGCAACTGAAACAGGAACAACAATATATGTTTTAAGAATAAATATCAAACCAAGCAGAGCCAATATAACAATATGTCCAGCTGTCATATTTGCGAAAAGACGAATTGCCAGTGCAAATGGCTTTGTAAAGAGTCCCAATATTTCAACGACAAACATAATAGGTATCAGCCAGACCGGTATACCGTGCGGTATTAGACCTTTGAAATAACCGAAGAATCCATTTTTAATTATGCCACCAATCTGAATAACAAAAAAAGACATAGTGGCCAATGTAGCTGTAACGGCTATATTACTCGTGGCAGTTGCAGCATACGGCACAAGTCCTAAAAAATTACAAGTAAGTATGAAGAAAAAGACTGTCAAAAGGTATGGGAGAAACCTATCGTATCCACTACCGATGGTTGGCCGTGCAATTTCGTCGCGTACGAAAACAATCAGAACTTCCATTAAATTTGATACGCCGTGAGGTACGTGCGATTTCCGGTATTCCTTAGAAACTTTCCAGAAGATAAAAATTAACATTAAAGCAGCAACCCACATAAAGACTACATGTTTGGTAATCGACAGGTCAATTCCAAAAAGGTGAATTTCTGGTAGATGAATAATGCCAAAAGGCTCGAAATCGAGTTCTCTCGAATCGAGTATGTGGTGCATTATCCAACCGGAATCATTTCCTCCCGATTCCGCTGCTTTCAAAGTATCTGTTACTGCAGAGGTATTATACCACATTTTTAATTATTTACCTTTTATTGCATCCGCTTTTGCCTTTACGGCTTTTATCTCGACTATTAAAAACAAAATATACCATATAAAGAATGCAAATATAAACCCATATTTATCAATTTTCAAGAATTTTAAAGAAAGAAAAATTAGAAGCAAAACCAGAATCATCCTTAAACCCATACCTCCCAGGTTATAAAGAAGAAAAATTTTATTCCCTTTTTCTGTCGACTTTTTATACAATAATGAAAAGACAATAAAATTTATGAAAACAATACCACTGGGCACCATTATAGAGATAAATAGACCTGAATTTATAATATTTGTCATAAAGGTCATAAGAACAGTTAAATTCAAAAACATATATAGAACTAATATATTTTTAGCTGCTCTAATCATTTTTTTTCTTATTTAAACTCATAACAGCTTTTATAAAATTGTAAATTCCTGCAAATCCGCCGAAAAACGAAAAAATAATCGTTAACCAGGGATGCAAATTGAATTTTTTGTCGAGCCACCTTCCCAGAAAGAACATTAGTATGATTGTAGCAGCCAGTTGTGTACCCAGACCGAGATACGGACCGACAGTTTTGTAAGTTTCAGTAAGTTTAGACGTTGTGTTATTTATTTTCTTCATTAGATAGCTTGGGTGCATTCATACTGCTATTTCCGTCGAAGACCGCACCTTCTTCTACAATTAATATTCTTGATATAATATCACCCTTGACGACCGCTTTCGATTCAAGGCGCAATTTTTCGGCAGCTATAATTTTACCTTCTACTTTGCCGTTTGTAATTACATTACGTGCTTTAATTTCTCCAATAACTTGAGCTTGCTCGCCCATAGTCAAATTTCCATTAACTGAAAGATTTCCCCTAACTATTCCGTCAATTCTTACGTTTCCTTCGCTATTAATATTACCTTCGATTTTTACGCCGTTGCTAATTATACTTACTTCCTCTTCGTTAATTTCTTTTTTCAATGCCATATTAAACTCCTATTTAATTAGAATATATTGCTCGGGGTCGACAGGTTTGCCTTTAAACCACAATTCGAAATGGAGATGTGGTCCTGTGGTTTTCGTACCCGAATTGCCACTTAGAGCGATTAATTCGCCAGCCACCACATAATCCTGCGGCTTCTTCAAAAGCTCAGAGCAATGTTTGTAGATCGAAATATAATTGTCATCATGTTGAAGAATGATTGTATATCCATAGTCAATTGTATAGTTGGCAAAGATAACCAGTCCACCGGCTGCGGCATAAATTGGAGTCCCTTCTTTAACTCCCAGATCAAGTCCCATATGCCCTTCGGAGGGATTAAATTTTTTTGTGATGACACCTCTGACGGGTGTAAAAAAAAAGATTGGTTTCCCGGTTTCTTTATCTTGCTCGGATAATTTATAATATAATAACGAAATCGCTTTCAAAATATTCCCGCCAAGTTCGATTCGTTTTTTAATATTCTTTTGAAGTGAGTCGTAAAGAATACGCGTAGAATCGGATGAATCTGAATTTGCCAGCATTACCGCATATTTTAACTTTTCATTGGTAGAAGCGATTTTTTCGAGCTGTGAAGTCAATAAGTTTACTTTCCCCTGCAGTTCGTTTATTTTTTCTCGCTGGAGTTTCAGTTCCTGATTGTCCAGTACAAACATAAAATTCTTGATTGGTGTAACTGAAAGAATGAAAATCAGGATGAACCATGCAACTACAGTATAGATAAAAACATAGGCACTTGCACGGAGTAGACTTAACTTATAAGTTTTTGTACCCGAGTCGGGAATATTCGGGGTAAGAAGGAAAAATATTTTTTTGAATTTTTTTAAGTTAAGCCAGTTCATCAATAAATTCCGTGATAGACAGCCTTAAAATAACAATTTAGTTAGATTTTTGCTTTCGAATTAGCAAGCGTTCCAATTCATTAACAATAATGTCCGGCTCGAGCATATACCCGCAATCGAATGATTTAATAGGACATGAATTATGTCCATGAATGCCGCACGGTTTGCATTCGAGACCTGCGTAAGAGACAATCGAACTGAAACGGCTATATGGGTAAAAGCCAAATTCGGGAACCGTTGAGCAATAAACGTCGATAACTGGCGTATCTGTTGCCATAGCCATATGCACTGGTGCACTGTCGTTTGAAATCAGCGCATCGCAATTCATCAGCAAAGCCACGCTTTCAATTACTGTTAATTTTCCTGCTAAAGAAATTAAATCCGTCATGTCGAAGTTTTTACTCAAATTTTCGCATAGAGAGATGTCGTCTGGTCCTCCGATCAAAATTACGAAATAGTTCTTTTCAATTAATTTTTTTATTACTTCGTCGTAGCGTGGGTATCTTTTGGTAGACCATACAGAGCCAGGAGCTATGCATATTATTTTCTTTTCCGAAGATGGCAAAAGAGATTTAACTTTTATCAATACTTTTTCTTCTATTAAAAATTCAGGAAATATTTTCCAGGAATCATCTTTTTCATTCTGCCCAGCAAGTCTGAGATTTCTTTCCACCTCGTGAATAGAATTATGATACTCAGCGCGATAATTATAAACCCAACTCATTGCAGCTTTATCAAATCCCGCTCTGAATTTTATCCCTGACATTAATGCAACGAGAGAAGAACGGAAAGAACGGTGTGGGGAATAAAGTCGCGTATATTTTTTACTTCGTATTCCTTTAATAATAGAGAAGAAAGTATTGAAAGATTTATCCCTTCTTTTGTCGTATAAAATCAGTTCATCCACAAAGGGAGAATTTTCAAATATCTCTTTTGATTGCGGTATAGTAAGTACGTCAATAATACTGTTAGGAAATGAATCTTTTAATTTCCTTATTAGCGGTAGAGTGAGGATTGCGTCGCCCATAAAAGCAGTTTGGATTACGAGTATTTTTTCATGTTTATTCAGTACTTCCATATTTTGTGCATCCAGAAATACTGCGAGGGATATTTTCTGATATAGCTTTCGAGGAAGGAAATATAGTTTTGAGTTATATAAATTAATTTTTCATTGTATTCCCCCTGTACTAAATCGAGCTCTAATTTACTTGTATAAATTTTATATTTGAAATCATGCTGACGTACAGCAACAAGCAAAAGAATATCGCTACCTGTTTTTAGCGCAAACGCTGCAGCTCCGGTATTTAGAGCCGTTGGTACATCAAAGAAGCTGAATCGAAACGCATCTGCTGGTCCTCGCTGGTCACCGGCAATGCCAACCACTTCCCCATTTTTAAGTGCACTAAATATTTGTTTAACCGTTACACCAGAGGGAATAACCCTAATATTTCCGCGCTTGCGTGTGCTTTCTAACCACTTTGTAATGTAAATATTTCTTTGTGGTTTAACCAGAACATTATAGACAGCTGGAATATTAACAGCCAATGCCGACATAATAACTTCCCAATTGCCAAAGTGACCGGTAAGTAGTATCGTTCCTTTTTCATTGTTAATTATCTCTTCAATATGCGCCTTATTTTCAAAAATAATTTCGTTTTTGATTTCTGTGTCTTCAAGAGAAGGCAAAATCATCAGTTCGGAAAATGTAATTGACATATGAACATAATTTTGCCTGGCAATTTTATGAATTTCTTTTTTAGATTTTTCCGGGAATGCTTTTCTTAAATTCTTCAGTACGGTAGATTTTCGAATAGGAATTAAATAATAGAATAAGAAGCCAATAATACGTGCTAATTTTCTGGTACGATTAAGACCGATTTTATTAAAAACTGCAACCAGACTTCTAAAAAGAAAGTACTCGATTTTATTTTTGTCGGGCATTCTTATTGAGTGGTTTTTAATCTGTATTGCCAGTTGTCGTCCCGCACTTCACCGCGTTTGTCGGAATGGAGCAACTCATAATTTCCAAATCCGGTCACGTCCCCAAAAATAAAAGTTACACCACCTTCGATTTGATTATAGAACCAGACCTCGTAAGGTTTCATGTTCGATTGATTAGGATATCGATCCCGCTGGTCGGGTTCGCCGTATATGAGATAAACGCGTCCCCTGTCCGTAAGATATCCTGGACGTGTATAATTACTGAAATTTTGGTTCACATACTCAAGTCGACGCATATAATCTTCTTTAAATTCATTTATAGATGTCGATGGATCAGGGTCTCTTCTTTGCCAGAATGTATAAAGAAATTCTCGTTTGCCGTTGAGAGAATCGAGCTTTTTATACTGACTGATTTCATTTCCCGATGCAATATATTTTATCTGGTCGAACATTTTATCGCAATCTTCAGAAGTCATTATGGCAAACTCGCTACCGGCAAATCCTCTATTAATTCTGAAATTTGTAGCCGTATCAACGAACTCAGGGTTATAATAATAAAATCTTTTCGAAGACACATATCCTTCATTCGTACTATTATTTACTAAACTCAACTTAAGAGTGTAAGAATCTGTAGGTAATTTTGACAAATTAAAGAATCCGATATCGACTGTTGACTTATCGTTTTGAGGAATTTTTCTCGATTGTCCATCCACCTTCTTGCTACTGCTATTAAAAAGCTCCTTGTATAGTGTAAAGTCTGCGTTCGGATCTTTAAGTTTGAGATTGTACAATTCCACGTAGTAAAAAAGAACAGGCATTTTATGGCTGAAAATCATCGAGGGATTTGGAATTACTTCGAGAGTATTTTTATAGAAAATTGAATTTGGATTGGCACCTTCTTTTTTAATATTTGTAGCTATCTGGATATCACTCAAAGCATATTTATCTTCTTTAATTGGGATTGCTTCAATAATTTCATTTATTTCCTTCGATAACGAAGGATTATTCGAATCGTAAGCTTTGATATACAGAGAATATTTCCCCTTGGGAATGACCATACCAACTACTCCGGTATACGACTTCAAAGTGTTAGTAGTATCGACAGAATTTGCAATTTTCCAGTCTTTCCTAAAAAACAAAGTATCGGTAGTCAAATTCTTAATTTCGATGTGAACAATTGCTTCGATTTTAAGGTCATTAGAAACCGTCATTTGGGAAGGCATTAAGTCGTAGTAGAATTCGATATAAACAGAGGATGTATCATATTTGAATCGTGCGTAATCAAATTCGAAAGCAAGTTCGTCCTGACCAAAAATATTTATAGTAGAGAAGATAAATAGAATAAAAAATAATTTTTTCATTATAGAATAACCCCACCAATAATTTTGATGATGCATATTTAACGAAATGAAAAAAGAGAATCAAATCTCAGCGATAGATTTAAAAAGCAGAAGCCCTCTATTCGAGGGCTTCCTGCTGTGAATTAATGTATCCGAATCACAGTCCTAAAGTTACTGTAAAGACATGATTATCGTTGAAGAACTTCATTTCCCTGAAAGCATAATCGATTTTAAATCCGAGACCACCGAGGTTATAGTTAATACCAAAGCCCGCTGTTAAACCGAAGGTGTTGCTGTCGCTGTCGAGCTCAGGCATAAAAGTATAACCGCCGCGAACGAAGAATAAATCGTTATAAGCATATTCAGCACCGAACCTGTATTCGTCGCCGTAGAAATTGCTGTTCTGGAAAACGCCGTTAACGATTAATGAATTGGTCTCGTTAAACTGGTAATTATAGCCCAGTGCTAATTCCAGAGTTGAAGGCAACTCGAAGGATGCAGCGTCGATTTTGTAATACTGAGTAGGTCTCGAAAGATCTGTGGAAATAGCCTTAACATTAAGACCGCTGCCATCGTAGTCCATTTGTGGACCGAGGTTTTTCAGAACGACAGCAAAGCTCAAACCGTCGATATTACCGAGATTTTTATAGGAGATACCGAGGTTGAAGGCAATACCAGTCGCAGAAACAAGGTCTATTTTTTCAGATACTATGTTTGCCGTAAGACCAACCGAAATACGATCGCTCAGCATACGAGCATAAGTCATACCAACGGTTATAAAAGAAGGGCTGAAAGTTTGGCCTGTACCGTCGGGATTTTGAACAGTAGTAACAGGGATATCGCCAACTGCAATTGATTTAATCGAGAAAGCGAGTGCGCCAATGCCTTCGATATTAGTAGAAACTGCGCCGTATTCAACATTAATGTCGGCAAAGTAATTCATATGAGAAAAGAGAGCATAGGTATTGTACTCACCGCGAGCTAAATTTGCCGGGTTCCAGTAGAGAGATTCTACCCCAGTAGCGTCAACAAGAGTAGCACCAGCCATCGATATACCTCGCGCACCAACAGGAACCAGCAGCTGAGTTGCTCCGGCAGTTCCATTACGACTACCACCGCCTGCAAATAGGCTGCCTGCGATGAATAGTGTTAATAGTACTAAGGTTATTAAATTTATTTTTTTCATTTTCAATCTCCTTCAATTTTTTAGAATCGATCAAGAATTTGCTGTTCTTGAATTATAGCGACTTTGAGTATCTTCGTTTTTCCTAAATCCGGCATATCAATATGTACTATGTACAATCCGCTTGCTACCGGAAGGTCACTTTCATTGTTGAGATCCCATCTGAAGAATTGATCCGGTGTATCTTTATGGAGCGTTCTAACCAATTGACCAGCAAGATTAAATATGCGAATTGTAGCCTTCTGTGGTAAGTGGTTGAAAGTTACAAAACGCTGGTATTTGTTTATTTCCTGCGGATTGACTCCATAGTACGGATTCGGAAATACGTTGACATCCTCAACGTCTTCTTTTGCCAGTTCGGGATCGTTTACAACTGAAGGAGCCTTGAAAGTATATTTATCTTCAGCACTTATCGGTTTATTATAGTTAATTCTGATAACTGTTCCTGCTGGTGGCATTTTTCCGTCGCCGTCAAAATCACAGACGACAAATCTACCAATCGGATAAACAAAGCCGCCATGGAAATCAGCATTATAATCACCTGCATTTGGATCGACATCGAATGCGTAATTGTATGTTGCACCTGCACCACCAGATTGGATACACGTGTTTTCAAATTGTTTATAACCAACATCTCCTGGTGTTCTATCCTTCGGATCCATCCAGTAGACCCAGTCAGAAGCGGGATAACCAAAATACGGGTCCTCACCTGTTGCCCAACCCCATTGATCGGATGTTGCAACATTTTCAACTAAAAATGGAATCATTCTAAAATCGTCTGAAGGATCATCTGGTGTACCGATACCAATGTTCCAGAGTTCAAATGGAACTCTTGCAATTTTATCGTCAGTGAATGCAAAAACAGCGTACCCACCATTTTCAGTAAATCTAAATTCGTAATCGTATGGTGCAGCATAATTTACATATCTATATAAACGGTCGATAGTGCCGCTACCACCACCAGCACTAACATAATATCTATCACCGCCTGAAGAATTAAGACTGTGCCATACTTTGTTGCCTTTGTACGGTGCACCAGCAGCATCGTATTTCGAGGGATCAAGTGGAGCACCTGCATAAGCAACTTCAACCATACCATCACCTTCGCCAGGACCTTTAATCATTGCTGGAGCATCTTGAACCCCAATTTGTATACCATCAACGATAATAAATTCATTATCATCGCCGTAATGGGTTTGATTTGCAAGAACAGTTTGTCCATTTCTCAGGACATTCCATGTTTTGTTGCCTTCCGCGTCAATATTAAATGTAACTGTATAGTCAGCACCGGTTAACTTTGTAGGATCTACAACTATCGGTGTTACGATACCATCACTGAAACCTGCAGAATGTGTTACATCGAGAACCTGTCCCACTTCACCTTCGTAACGTATACCAGGTTTTGGAGATTGAGGTACAACTTCGATGACATTCATTGGATTTTCCAGCACTCTCGGTACTGCTGCAGGATCAGGATTATAAGCGTAAGCAGTTACTGCAAAGTAATATTTACTGCCATTATTTAAAGGTAATCCGCCTTTGAATACATCATTCTTAATACTGATATATCTCTTTATACCAGAGTCGCTACCAAATTTAACAACGCGATCGAGAACTACGCCTGAAGTAGCATCAAATTCTTTATCTGTAATCTTAAGAACGCCGTCAACAACATCATAAGTAGCAATCAAACGGGCCTCGCTTGCCTGAGCTGTTTTTGTTGGTAACTGGTATACACAGTAACCCTGGAATTCAAACCCACCTTTCGAATAAGTTTCGGTGGCGTTTACTTTTGCAGGGTCGCTGCCCCAGGATAAAATAATTTCTTCATCCATCTCAGCTACATTTACTACAGGAGCCGGAGGTGGTGTTGGAACGTTAAAGAAGTTGTCGTAAGCTAATTGAGCCTGCAGGTCGTAGAATTTCAATAATTGTACAGCGCCTAATCGATCGACACCTTCAACTGCTCCAGCAGCAATTTCAGCAACTACAACTTCCTGAGTATCACCATAAGCCATTTCAAATGGACCGGATACAGAACCGATACGACGATCTCCTGGTGGATGAAGCATACCATCTAACCAACCAGTTCCAGTTATAGGATCACCAGCTAAAGTAAATTTCGTTGGTTGACCGGTTGTGGGGTCAACAAAAGGATCTCCTGTAGTTGATACTCTTCCTCTAAATAAATTGTACCACTGCAAAGTACCGGTTTCATACAATCCCAGATCAGGGTCACTATAAACATTGTCGCCGTTTATGAAGAAGTAGAATGCCGTCATCGGCAAATTCTTTTTGCCCTGTATATATTTACCTTTGTAGATAGCAACATCTTCAGCTTCGCCATCAACAATAGGTCCCTGGAAGAAGTCGAAACCAACTGCTGGTGGTGGAAGAGGATTATAAACAGCATCTGTAGCGTTTGCATTATAAGCAAAACCTAAACTGAGAGTGGTATCGCATCCCGCAAAGTCGTCGCCTGCATCACCAACATCGGGGTCTGACCACATGGAGACATACATCTCCGTGAAAGGTTTTTGCTCGGGATTTTTGTTGATAATTATATATTTACGGAACAACATATTTCCCAGAGCTCCGGTAGCATTATAACCCCATATTGTAACTTGTTCTTCAATTCCCATCGGTAAAGAGCCGTACATAAAGTCGGTTTGAGCGGGGTCTAAGTCGTTACAAACGAACCAGATAGTTTGATCAGCTCCGGGAACCCCAGGTATATCGACAGCAGGGTTATACTGGCCGTCACCATTAACATCTTCAAACGGAGCGCCCTGGCTTGCTGGCCATTCATTCCAGTCTTTTTCATACTGTGCTCTGATAGCTTCGATCGTAGGTCCATCACCATCAGCCAATTCAGCGCTTAAATCGCCATCTTTATAATCTCTTCTAACACGATAAATTCTTACATCCGGGTCAGCTGGATTAGCAGGAGTACCATCTGGTAATATTCTACCTGGTACAGTCCCCTGCCGATAAGTCGAGCCACCAACACGAAATTGATCATCTACTTTACCTCCCCACAGGAAGCCCGACTGGAATACAGCGGTTCTGTTACTTCCTTTTGGGAAAACAAATCCTGAATTACCGTTTTGATTAATATCGGATTCGCCGTCATTTTTAATCCAAGTAGAGATATTATTGATATTGAACTTTGTATAAACAGGTTCACCCAACGCTTTGAAAAGAGAATTGGCTTTCTTTTCGCCTCCTCCCTTGGCAAAGGTTAGCGCTGTAAACGCCAACAGCATTAGCGTTAAGTTTATTAGTCTGATTAATTTTTTATTCATGTTTTACTCCTCTTTTTTTCAAACTTTATGATTAGTATTCCAATCTTACACCTAATCTAATCTGACGAGGCGGTCCATACATTAAATTAGTAAGCGCACCCGGCACTCCGCCATAACCTTCTTGATAATCAACATTGATAGCTTTGTATAAATCAATATATTTTTCACCATATGTCTCAATCAATTGTTGTGATAATTCGGGGTTATAAATCACACCGTCGTCTTGGGGAGAACCGGTTCTTAAGAATACGTTGCGAATATTGAGATTATCAAAGAGATTAATTACATAGACATAAACATTCATAGAAAGTTTATCCATCAATCTGAAAGTTTTATCAATACGTAAGTCTACCTGGAATTCTCCCGGTGTAACTGAACTATTCAAAGCTTCGAGCGGTTGACGGAATCGAGCGTCGGTTTCGGCATTCAAAGCACCAATACCACGTGTGAAGGGATGACCACTATTAAACATAGCAAGTACTGATACTCCAAAATCATGCAGCAAAGCTGGACCATCGTTCGGACCGAATCGATAATCAAGATTGACATTTCCTCTCAAAGCCTGATTGTAGGAAAGAGGACTGATATATTTTGGAACAAAGATTGTAACACCATCAAGAGGAGCACCTACAATACCACTATTAGAATAGGGATTTGATCCTGTACCGCGTGCATCCTGGAACGAAAGGGATGCATTCATTGACAGCCTTTCGTATCTTCTCATGTTAAGCGTAATTTCAACACCCTTCGTAGTAGCATAATCCCCATTAGTCAATACGTTATAGTTCTGGAAAGCTGAATTACGATCTACTGGCTGATTAGTGAATTGTACTTGATCTTTAATGTCTTTATAATAACCGGTAATATCGATAGACATAAAATCTGTTAACTGCTGAGTAAAGCCTAACTCGTACTGAGTGGTTCTGGTGGGTCTCAAATTGAAACCTGCTGGTTGAGGTATAAAGAAACCACCTTTAATTTCGAATCCTACTCTATACAATCCACGGTAAGCAGTACTTAATGCGGGTTGTTGTATAAATTTACCAAACTGAGCGTGGAATACAGTTTTATCTGTAACAGGGAAAGAGAAACCTAAACGAGGACTTACTGCACTGAAGGTAGGTACTTTTTCCCATCCTTCTTCATATAGTTCACCCGTAGTTGGATTGATGCCGAGATCTGGTTTAGTGGGATCTACAAGTTTGAGATTATCAATATCGATATAATCGAATCTTAAGCCAGCGTTAATTACGAGATCTTCGTATTCAATTCTATCCTGGATATATGCAGCTGCAAAAACAGGTTTGTGAGGAGCATCGAAGTATCCATCGTCAACTTTATTTCCAAAAACGTCGTATCCATAGTTATTGACACCGCGTGTAATTAAAAGCTGCCGCTTGTATGCATTTAATGAAGCTTCGGTTCCATCATAATTTGAAGAATTAATAAACTGATCGACAGATGCTGCCAGACCTACCTGCGAAACTGTTCCAAGTGTCCAGTTTCTTAAAGTATAAGTTTGATATTCACCACCTACTTTGAAAGAATGATTTTTACCGACTAAAAATGAAAGTGATGCATTAAGTGAAATTCCTCGTCTGTCATTCTTTCCATAGCCAATCGGAACTGTACCGTCTCTTACAAAATCAAAACCATAGATATTAGCATAAGTTGGGCTTACATATCTGCCATATACACCGTTTTCAATATCTTTTGGCGTTCTGGGTATTGTCCATCCAGCTTCTGCATTTGCAACACTATCGCCATAAACCCAGATATTCGAGCCAAGTCCTGGTGTATATTCTTCATAGTTTGAGAAATAATAACCTGCAGATACTTCATAATACATAGTAGGAGTTAGCACATGCGTAATTTTCAAGTTAAGAGCGCCATTATTCGATTCAAATTTCCCGCGTCTTGTCTGAAGTAGATCCTGTATTGCAGAGTAGGCAGATGTAGCACCATTTTGTGTAGTATAGGTTCCAGATAGTCTTATGATTACTGGTTTTAAATCGAAATTAAGAGTTCCAGTATATGTAATAAATTCACTTTGTTGTCCTTTCAGAGGTCCTGCGGGATAATAGAAATTAATTGTATCATTGGAAACGGGATCGCCAATTACGCCAAGGTTCATCCCCGGCCATGGCTGCGGGTTGCCATCTCTATCATATCTATAGTTTACATTAGTAAAGAATTTAACTCTATCAGAAAAGAGAGGACCGCTCAATGTGGCGCTTTGTTCGTTGTAGCCCCACCAGTAAGCACCAAGACGTTTTTTGCCGTCAAATGCGTCTTTTTTGCTCTTAAATGTTACATTATCTGTTATATACTCATAGCTTACTTTCAATTCTGGTCCGCCGGTTTTGAACTGCTGGCGAATAATACCGGCATTAGCTCCACCAAATTCAGCAGTGTAACCACCAGCCTGTACTTGAATTTCCTCGAGAGCATCCTGAGAGATAGTAACCCCTCTCCGTCCGGTAATTGGGTTTTTAATCGATACACCTTCCAGATAATAACCTACTTCGTCATTACGACCACCACGGATATAAATATCTCCGTTTTGGAGCGTTACACCTGCTGTTAGAGCAATAATGTTATTTACTCCGCGCACAGGTAAAGCTTCGATATCTTCACTTGATGTAACACGAATTGCATTGGTGTTATCTTTTTGTATTAGCGGTTTTTGAGCCACAATTTCAACAGTGCCTACCTGGATATCTTCACTAGGTAGTTGGAAATTGAGTTCAGTAGTAAGATCTGCACTAACACGAACATTTGAAATTGTTATGGTTTGATAACCCAGATATGAAGCTCTTACCTCATAAACACCGGGCTCAAGGTTAATAAGTAGATATTCACCGCTAGCATCCGTAGCTGCACCAATCGTTGTTCCCATAACGATCACATTGGCACCGATTAGCGGATCTCCGGTTTGCATATCTACTACTTTTCCTTTAATCCTACCCCTTGTTCCCGCCATTAGTAGCGCAGGAATAAGAGTAAGAAATAGCAAAAAGTATAAAATTCTTCGATGCATACTTTACTCCTTAATTTGTTGGTTTATAAAAGAAAGGATATCTGAAAGGTAATACGGTAAACATCACTTGCAATAGCTACCTCCTAATTTTGTGTGTAAAAGGAATTTATTTGTATTATTCAATAAGCCCTAGAAAAGAATTAAACACTTAATAGCTCCTTTTAGCTTTGCTTCATATTAAGCGTTATTAATATAAAAGAATAACTTTATTTTTGTCAAGCTAATTATGAAGTATTTTCACAAATAATCATTCAACTTTACCAATTTTTATTTCATCAATCCAACACTAACAAACTTATTTTTATTATTCCTTTTCAAAAAAAGATGCAGATAATTTTTCTTTATTACTTTATAAGAAATTTTAAAAAAATTCTCTTAATAATTTAGTCAAATTATCCCAAAAGTTTGCCTACTTTTTCAACAAAAACACTTTTAGGCACTGCCCCGATGATAGCGTCGACCACTTCTCCATTTTTTAGGAAAAGTACTGTTGGAATACTCCGGACGCCATATTTAATTGCCGTCTGCTGATTCTCGTCGACGTCGAGCTTGCCGACTTTTATTTTGCCATTGTATTCTTCAGCAAGTTCTTCAATTATCGGTGCAATCATTCGGCAGGGACCACACCAGGCAGCCCAAAAATCAACTATTACAGGTATATTTGATTTCAAAGCTTCGGCTTCGAAATTTCCGTCCGTAAATGTAAATGGTTTCATGACAACTCCTTTTATAATTTACCGTTTTTCTTTAGAACGTGACGAGCTATAATGCCCTTTTGTATTTCGTTTGTACCTTCGAAAATTCTATTAATTCTTGAATCACGATAAAATCTTTCAATTGGCATTTCGCGTGAATATCCCATACCACCATGAATCTGAACAGCATAATCGGCAATTTTATCGAGTGCTTCGGAACAAAATAATTTTACGATAGCAGATTGATGGGAAATATCTTTCTTTAGGTCGTAATCGACCGCCGTACGATAGACCATCGATTCCATTGCGTATATCAAAGAAGCCATTTCCGAGAGCATGAATTGAATTGCCTGAAAATTTGCAATTGTGGTATCAAATTGTTTGCGTTGTTTTGCATAGCGAGTCGATAGTTCGAGAAGTTCCTTCGAAGCTCCCAAACATGCAGCTCCTAAACCGAGTCTACCTGCATCCAGCGTTTTCATGGCAAGTATGAAACCTCTACCTTCCTGGCCTACCATATTTTCTTTTGGAATTCTAACATTGTCGAATGTAATCGGATTGGTTGTGCTACCTTTAATACCCATCTTTTTTTCAGGTGGTCCGGCAGAGAAACCCGGTCGATCGGTTTCGACTATAAATGCTGTAATTCCTTTTTCTGTTCTTGCAAAAACTGAAACTATATCAGCAATTCCTCCATTGGTAATCCATAGTTTTTCACCATTAATCACCCATTCATCGCCGTCGAGATATGCGCGTGTTTTCAGATTAAAGGAATCGGAACCCGCTTGAGCTTCTGTTAGACAAAATGCGCCTATTTTCTCGCCTTTTGCAAGAGGGACGAGATATTTTTGTTTCTGCTCTTCGTTACCACCGAGGTAAATTACATTTGCACCTATAGATTGATGCGCACCGATAAAAGTAGCTGTAGACATACAGCCGCGTGCAATTTCCTCCTGCATAATACAATATCCTACTTCACCGAAACTGCCCCCTCCGTATTCTTCGGGGAACGATATGCCGAGTAGACCTAATTCTCCCAATTTCTTGATAAGGTCTTCAGGAATTTTTTCTTCAGCATCGATTTTTGCAGCAATTGGTTTGATTTCATTGTCAACAAAATCCCTTACGATGCTGCGGAGCATATTCTGCTCTTCAGTAAAGGCGAATTCATTCATTTTTACGTCCTGTATCTATTTATGATGGCATTATTTATCGCCAATGTAATTTACAATGTATTCGCCACCGTCGACGCCAATAACATTACCTGAAATCCAATCGCACTTTTCATCGCAAAGAGCTACAATCGCTCTGGCTACATCTTCGGGAGTTGTAAGGCGTTTTTGTGGATTTTTATGCTCAGCGAAATAGAGCATTTTATCGAAGTTCGGGATTTTACGCCCTGCTGGAGTGTCGGTTACCCCGGCCATTATTGCATTGCATGCCACTTTCATGCTACCGAGTTCAACCGTCAATTGTCTTATATGAGATTCAAGAGCAGCTTTTGCTGCCGATACAGCACCGTAATTCGGAATGACCGTATGAGACCCGGCGCTGGTCAATGCAAAGATACGTCCCCGCTCGGCAAGCAAATTTCGAAATACCAGTCCCTGAGTCCAGTATACCAGCGAGTGCGCCATTACATCGAGAGTCATACTCATCTGTGCGGGTGTTATACAATCGGCGGGATTGGGTCCGATATACGGTTTTAAGGTACCGAAAGCTAAAGAGTGAATCAGAACATGAACTTTATCGCTCTCCTTATCGGAGGCAAAACGTTCTTTAATCTCGTCCAGAGTATCGTTAATTTTTATGTGGTCTGCAGCATTTATATTAAAAAATACAGCTTGCCGTCCTTCCTTCTCAATCTTCTTAATAATTTTATGAACATTAGGCATTGTTGCCTGACGGTCGAGATGGATTCCGAAAATGTTATAGCCAACTTTAGCCAGCTCAACGGCAGAGGCACCTCCGAAACCGCTCGAAGCGCCCAAAATTAATGCCCACTTATTTTTCATTTATCTTCCTCTTGTTGATTGATGTGGTGCAAACTTAAGAAAATGAAAAAACAATTCAAATCTTTCGTAATAAATAAATTTTTATTATGATGTTAAATAAATAATGTTGTCGTTCCCCAAAAGTTTTTTCAATTCTTCGATCAACTCGTCTTTCAATTCGACCTGATAATCGCTCGTGTAGTCTTTGTGATTACCATTTTTTTTTATTCTAATCATTACGGGAATGCTACCACTGAAAGTATCAAATAGATCATGAAGTTTATCTACTGTTGATTCATTGTGTAATCTTGAATTCAAAATTAATCCGAGTCTTCTTGTCAATTTGTTTCTTGCATCGGCAAGGTCGTAGGCTTCGTCGACCTGGAGTTTAACCGCATCTCCACTACTTTCAGCTTTTCCTATAACAATTACCGTTGATTCTGACTCGATTAATTTACCAAATTCAGAATATGCTTTGGCAAACATAATACATTCACAACTTCCGTAATAGTCATCGAGCCTAAAGAAGGCCATCTGTTTACCTTTCTTGTCGGTTCTTATGCTCACATCAGTAACCACACCGCATGCTCTTACAATGTCATTCGTAATCGTATCGTGCTCGGCATCGAGATGGAAAGTTGCAAACGATCTGTACTCTATATCATATTTATTAAGGGGATGATCGCTCAAATAAAAACCGAGCACCTGTCGTTCTTTGGCCAGTCTTTCTTTACTGTCCCACGGTTCGACGTCTGGCAAAGGAGGCTCTTCATAAGTAAAATCTTCAGAAGCATCTGCAAATAGACTGTTTGAATGTAACTCGCGGGCTGCTTTAATTTTTGCCCCGATTTCGATAGCTTCTTCGATCGCTGCATAATACTGCGAGCGAGTTCCTCCAAGTGAATCAAAAGCTCCAGCCAATACAAGTCCTTCGATTGCTCGTTTATTAACTATCCGCGTATCAACGTGTGAGCAAAAATCATAGATACTTGTAAAATCCCTGCCGAGATTTTCATGTGCTTTTTTAATTTCTTCAACAGCCTGGATACCTACGTTTTTAATTGCTGCCATACCAAAAATTATTTTTTTATTCTTCACCTGAAAGTTAACCGTAGGATGATTAATATCAGGTGACATCACTTCGACACCTAGCTTTCGGCAATCATCGAGTAGTATTGTTATTTTATCAGTGCTGTCGAATTTATTCGAAAGGTTGGCAGCTAAAAATTCTTCGAGGAAATGGGCTTTCAAATAAGCCGTTTGATAGGCCACAACACTATATGCAACCGCATGACTTTTATTAAATCCGTAATTGGCAAATTTGTCGATAGCTTCAAAAATTTCTTCGGCAATTTTTTTATCGATATTATTTTCGACGGCACCTTTAATAAATTTATCGCGCTGCTCCTTCATTGCCTCGAGGTCTTTCTTACCCATTGCCCTACGCAGAAGATCTGCCTCGGCAAGACTCATACCTGCAACTTTATTTGCAATCTGAATTACCTGCTCCTGATAGACAATTATTCCATAGGTTTCTTTAAGAATTGGTTCGAGTATGGGATGAAGATAAGTAATTTCTTTCCTGCCGTGCTTTCTGTCGATGAAATCATCGATGTACTGCATCGGACCGGGACGATAGAGAGCATTCATTGCAGCAAGGTCTTTAATGCTGTTAGGCTTAAGCTTACGTAAGTATTCTCTCATCGGAGCGGATTCAAATTGAAATACTGCAGTAGTTTGCCCTTTGCCAAAAAGTTCGAATGTTTTTTCGTCGTCTGTCGGAATATTCTCGATGTCGATTTCAATTCCTCGATTTTGTTTTACAAGTTCGATCGTATCTCTGATGATCGAAAGAGTATCCAGACCGAGAAAATCCATTTTTAGAAGGCCAGCCTCTTCGAGGTCCTTCATGTTGAATTGAGTTACTGTGGCAGTTTCTCCTTGCTCGCCGTAAATTGCAAGTGGGACATAATCACTAACTTCACCTGGAGTAATTACAACACCCGCAGCGTGTTTCGAGGCGTTACGATTCATTCCCTCGAGTATTTTCGCATGCTTGATTAACTCCTGCATCATCGGATCGGTAGTTGTGTTGAGCCATTGTAATTCGGGCACTTCTTTCAAAGCCTGTTCTATAGTATACACTTTACCGAATTTTGAGGGAATGTATTTTGTGATATTATCCACCTGAGGAATTGGTATTTTAAGAACACGCGCAACATCCCTGATGACCTGCTTGGAAGATAAGCGGTTGAATGTAATAATCTGAGCAACAGAATTTTCGCCGTATTTTTCTTTGACATAATTAATAACCTCGCCTCGCTTATCGTCGGCAAAGTCGACATCGATATCGGGCATCGATCTTCTTTCTGGATTTAGAAATCGTTCAAACAACAGGTCGTATTCCAGCGGATTAACATTAGTTATTCCGAGTAAGTAGGCCACGAGACTGCCGGCTGCACTACCTCTGCCAGGACCAACCGGTATTCCCCTTTTTCTGGAGGCATTAATAAAATCCTGTACAATAAGAAAGTAACCCGCATAACCCATTTTAATAATTACGTCAAGCTCATACTTCATTCTATCTTCGATTTCTCTCGTTACTTTTTTGAAACGTTTATGTAATCCTTCGTATGCCAGTTGAGTTAAATACTCTTCGAGCGTTTTTGCATTGGAATCTTTGGGTATAGGGAAGACCGGATAGTGGTGACCTTTGAATTCGAGTTTAAGATTTATCTTTTCTTCAATTTCGAGTGTGTTTTCGATTGCACCTTTATATTTGCCCAAAACTTTTTTCATCTCGTCGGCAGATTTGAAATAGATTTGATCGGTGCCATATCTCAATTCTTCATAATTCGAGTTGCTCGATTTATCGCCGAGCATGATAAGAATGTTATGAGATATTGCATGTTCTTTTTCGATGTAATGAGTATCGTTAGTTGCAACTAACTTAATGCCAAGTTCATTTGCTAATTTTGGCATGCCTTCCAGAATTGGTTTTTCGATCTCCATTCCGTGATTTTGAATTTCAAGATAAAAATCCTCGCCGAACAATTCCTTAAGTTTAATAGCAATCTCTCTGGCTTTATCCCATTCGTTATTGATGAGCGGAGTCGAAATTGGGCCGGCAGGACATGCCGAAGTGCAAATTAAACCATCTTTATATTTGCTTAATACTTCCCAATCGATTCGTGGTTTATAATAAAATCCTTCAGTATGACCGATTGTTGAAATTTTCATAAGGTTCTTATAACCGACCTCATTTTTTGCGAGCAGAAGAAGATGGTTATAATGCTTAGAACGTTTTCTGCCGTCGACTGCATCGACTTTTTTGTCGAAACGGCTTTTTTCAAAATCGACGTAAGCCTCCATTCCAATAATTGGTTTGATTCCAGCTTTAATTGCTTTTTTATAAAACTGAAGGGCACCGAACATCACGCCGTGATCCGTTAAAGCAACGGCATGCATATTATTTTTAACTGCTGCCTCAATCAAATCCTCAACTGTGCAGGCTCCATCCTGCAAGCTGTAATGCGAGTGATTGTGAAGATGAATAAAATCTGACATTAATACACTTCTCCTTATTTGCTGCCCGTGTGACCAAAACCACCTTCTCCGCGAGTGCTGGCATTGAGGTGCTCAGTTTCAATAATTTCGGCGCAATATACTTTTGATATAACCATTTGTGCTATCCGGTCACCTCTACTAATAACGAAATCCGAATCACCAAAATTGAAAAGAATAACTTTAATTTCACCTCTGTAATCCGAATCGATTGTGCCGGGCGAATTTAGAACTCCAATACCGTGTTTAGCAGCCAGTCCACTGCGCGGTCGTATCTGAACTTCGTAGCCAGAAGGAATTTCAATTCGTAAATTGGTCGGCACGAGCGCCACTTTCCCCTTTTCGACTACAATTCTATCTTCTACGGCGGCTCTTAGATCGAGTCCGCTGCTTCCCGAAGTTGCATAGGCGGGTAATTCTATATCATTAAATTTTTTGTCTATTCTTTGAATTTTTATTTGAACTTTTTCCACAATAGTTCCACAATTAATTGATTTGTTTATGTTAAAACCCAAGAGAGATTAAGAACAAAGGTACAAAAATTAGCAGAAAAATTTAGGGGGAATTTATTTCCTGATTACGAGACGCTTTGTCAAAAAAAGTAGTTCATTTAAATCGACAACTTTTGTTATAAACAGCATAACAACATAAACCAGCAGAAAAAGAATTTTAATCTGAACGTTCAATATCCCCTGATAGTATAGAATGTAATATGCAACTGAAGTTATAAAAATCAAAAACAATACTCTTGCTATCTTAGCGTATTCATATTTAATGTGGTAAACTTTTTGAGAAAAGTAAAAGAGCGTTAATGCCATTGTAATATAACTTAAAAGGGTGGCCAGTGCTGCTCCCATTATTCCCATATAAGGTATCAATATGTAGTTTGATGCAATATTGACAAGCGCTCCGCTACCAGTCACAATCGGAAAATATTTCGTTTTTTCCTCAATGTAGAGACCTGCCTGAAAATTGACATACATTCCATGGAAAATATATGCCAGTAAAATTATCGGCACTATTACCAGTCCACTCCAGTATTTATAACCGATGAGACTTACACCGCTCCAGAAACGAATTGTGGCAATCTCATCAATAAATAACGACAAAATAACCCAGAGCAACGATGAAGCAATTAAAAATAGAGTCAAAACTTTGGCAAATATTTCCTTAGCATTTTCTTCTTTCGAGTTGATCAATAAAAAAGGCTGCCAGGCAAACTGGAACATTTGCACAATCAGCATCATAAAGATCCCAAGTTTATAACTGGCTTGATAAATACCGAGTGTTTTCTCGTCTGTCAATGCCAGTACAATCGGGCGGTCAACCACCTGAACCAGCGTGGCAGCCATACTTGCCGGCAGATACGGTACGGCAAATTTCAACATTAACTTCAGATACTTTGAGTCGACTCGAAATTCAAAATTTCTATAAATATCGGGTATCAATACAATAAACGAAAAAGCCGACGCTGCCAGATTGGCTATAAATATTGCTTCAATACCCATCTTAAATTTGAGAATGAGAATAAGATTGAGCAATATGTTTAATGAGATATTTCCAAGTTTTATTAAAGTGAATTTGATCGATTTTCTCTGAAGTCTCAAATTTGCAAATGGAACTATCGCGAGTGTATCGAAAAGAATTATAAATATCAGATAATTATAGAGAACCTCGTAAGAATGCGGAATTTCCATCAGTTGAATCATACCGTTTCTACACACAAAAAGAAGAGCCGATAATATAAGCGATGTGAATGCAAGAAATAGGTAAGCGGTTGAATATGTCAGCTTTTTATCCTTTTCGTTTGCGGCGGAATTATACTTCATAAATGCCGCATCCATCCCATAAATGAACACCACATTTAAAAATGCAATATAAGCGTAAATGTTCGAATAAATTCCTACACCTTGCGGTTCGAAAACATTAGTGTAAAAAGGTACAAGCAGAAAATTTAGAAATCTGCCTACAATTGTGCTTATACCATAAATAGCAGTGTCTTTAGTTAATTCTTTTATTTTATCGAACATAGCAGACTGAAAATTATAATTAAAAGTTACAAAAAATTATTGAGATAACTTCGAAGTGTTGTGTAAACTCTTTCTACTTAATTCAAAGTTGTTTTATGCTTGGTTCTGGGTGCTTTGTTCTTTGTTTTGGGGTTCTTGGTTTTGGGGTGCTTAGTTCTTTGTTTCGAAGTGCTTGGTTTTTGGAGTTATTGGTTAATGAGTACTTAATTTTCGAGATGTTTTTATTCATTCGGGCGTTTAATCTATGTGTGGTAGTCATTAAAATGTTAGCACAAAGGTTTCAGTATGTAAAACGAAAAACTTCATCAGGGATAATTATTCAAAATATTTTTTCAGGGCATCTACATAAATTTTCGGTGGGCGCACAGCCTTTTTAGTATCGGTTTTAATGAAAACGTGAGTTGTGTAACCTTTAGCAATAAGCGTTCCGTCTTCCTTACGTTTGATTTCATATTCAATATGTACGCGAGGTGAATTAAGTTCATTTAACGATGCTGTTATTTGAAGTATATCGTCATACCTGGCAGGCGAAATGTACTGAACTTTTGCTTCAATAAGTGGAAGTTGATAACCGTTTTCTTCAACTTCAGAATACGACAGTCCTGTTGAACGGAGAAGTTCAGTTCTACCTACTTCAAAATATTCGAGATACTTGCCATTATAGACAAATTGCATTTTATCTGTGTCGGCATATCGTACTCTAATTTCTGTCGTAAAAGAGATCATCTGCGGTAGCTGTAATTAATCAAGGATTATTCTTTGTAAACACCCATCTTGCCGAATTTTTCCAGTCTGTACTGAATTAATTTATCGGGTTTAATTTTCAACAGGTCATTCAATTCTTCAATAAGAATTGATTTAAGAATATCGGCCATTTTCTGTGGGTCTTTATGAGCGCCTCCAAGAGGTTCCGGAATAATTTTGTCAATTATTCCTTGTTCGAGAAGATCGTCGGCTGTTAGTTTCAGAGCTTCGGCAGCCTGTTCTTTGAAATCCCAGCTGCGCCATAGAATACTGGAACAGGATTCGGGACTTATCACGGAATACCATGTATTTTGTAGCATAAGGATCCTGTCGCCCACTCCGATTCCGAGGGCACCGCCACTTGCGCCTTCACCAATTATAACCACAATAATTGGCACTCTAAGACGGCTCATTTCAAGAAGATTTCTTGCAATGGCTTCTGCTTGTCCTCTCTGTTCAGCTTCTAATCCGGGATATGCACCAGGTGTATCGAGCATTGTAATAACCGGCTTGTTAAATTTTTCGGCAAGTTTCATAAGTCGAAGTGCTTTGCGATATCCTTCTGGATTTGGCATACCAAAATTACGATAGAGATTCGATTTTGTATCTCGCCCTTTTTGATGACCGATTATCATGACCTTCAACTCGTCGAGTTTTGCAAAACCGCCAACAATTGCTTTATCGTCTTTAAAAAGTCTGTCGCCGTGTAATTCCACAAAATCTTTCGTCATCATATAAATGTAATCGAGTGTAGAAGGTCGTTCAGGGTGGCGTGCAAGCTGGACTTTCTGCCAGCGTGTTAGATTCTGATAAATATTTTTTTTCAGCTCTTCAACCTTTTCTTCTAATTTTTTTATTTCACCCGATATGTCGAGTTGCCCTTCATATTTTTTCATTTCTTCGATTTTATTTTCCAATTCTACAATTGGCTTTTCGAAATCGAGCATATTTCTTGCCATTATTACTCCGTCCTTAAAATCATTTTGGAAAATGTCCTACCGATTATTTCTAAATCGAGCCAAATATTTTGATTTTTTGCGTAAAATAAGTCCATACTTTTTACTTCAACTTCGTCATTCAGATTAATATTTTCTACGTACCAGAACCCCGTCAATCCAGGTTTGCCAACGTAGAGGTCGCCGTAATATGATTTATTTTTGGGACCGACAAAACTTTTCTTTCCTCTGATCACCAGAGGAACCTGTAGAACAAAATTACGAAAATCTCCTCTTGAGCTTTTTCTATTCCGGAATTTTTCGGTTAAATATATAAAAGGATATATTAATAGCAAAATGAAGATTAAACTCAAAATTTTATCGAAAACAAGTTTGGTAACGCGATGCCCAAATGAAGAAATGTTATAATTAATTTTTAAAAGAGGTATATCTTCGAGCATCGTTACAGACGATTTCCCCACAAGATAATCGAGTTCTTTACCAGAAACCATAAAATCGACATTTAATCCCTGCGACTCGGAAACGGCAAAAAAAATCTGGTCATAGTTAATTTCATCTGAAGAAAAGATCACTTTTTCGATTTTATGTTCGGCTATTATTTTTCTTAAATTATCAAGCGAACCAATTACTTTGTATCCGCCGATAATTTCGCCAATTTTTTTTCTATCTGTAGAAATTAATCCCTTAACTTGATATAAAGAAATGATATTCGATTTTAATTTGGAAGCCAGTTCGGCGGCTCGGGCAGGCGAAGCAACGATAAGAGTTCTCGCTTTGCGAGATTCACTTACAAGTCCCAATCGGGTAGACACCTTAAAAATTACCCGCCACAAAGAGAAAGTAACAAAAGAAAATCCGTATGTTATTAGAACTACTGCCCTGCTAAAAGCAAATTGTTTGAAGAAATAAGTCAGGGCTGAGAGGATAATCAATCCATAAACAAGTGCTATTAAACTTCTCAGGACTGAAATCGCATTTTTTTTGTAAGCACCTGCTATGTTAGATATAAATACTTGAAGCAATGAAGGGATAAAATAGACCCATGGTTTTGCGTAGTCCGGAAATCCGCGCCAGTGTTCATTTGCATAAATCTGCTCGGAGAGATAAACTGCTCCGCACATAAGAGCAAAATCAAAGAAGATACTGAGTAGTACAAGTTTATAAACATTTGTAAAAGTAATCAGTTTTCTGAAAAATATAGCAAATCTTAAAATTCCCTGAATAATGAAGGAGGAAGACAAATGCTTTTTAACAAAGAGATGCATTGCGTCGTAAAAATATTTTGTTTCGTCAATGCTACTCCTTTTTGTGCTTTCGCCCTTGTAATGAAATATTTCTGTTGAATGTACATAGTAAACTTTGTAGCCTGCCTTTTGTGCACGATAACATAAATCTAGGTCTTCGCCATACATAAAAAATTGTGGGTCGAATCCTCCAATCTTTTCGTAAACTTCGCGTCGCATCATCAAGAAGGCTCCACTGACAGCGTCCACTTCATAAGTTTGATTTTCATCTAAATAAGTCAGGTTATATCTCGCAAAGAATTTGCTTTTTGGGAAGAGGCTACTTAGACCCATTACTTTTGTAAAAGATGTCCAGGGACCCGGAAAGCTGCGTCTGCAAGCAAGTTGAAGAGTGCCATCTGGATTTAATACTTTACAACCTGCAATTCCAGCATCGGGATTTTTTTCGAAGAATTCAATCATTTTACTGAAAGTATCTTCTTTTACAATTGTATCGGGATTAAGCAATAGAAGATATTTGCCCCGTGCTTTTTTCAACGCAATATTATTGGCTGCGCCAAATCCAACGTTTTTTTCATTGACTATTAATACAACTTCAGGAAATTTCGCTTTAATTGCTTCCACACTTCCATCTTCAGAAGCATTGTCAACTACAATTACTTCAATGGAAAGGTTATTTGTGGCTTTTCGTATCGACTCGAGCAGATTAAGAAGGAATTCCTTAACGTTATAGTTTACTATGATAATCGAAAGGTCGATCATTTTAGTTATTCAATCCAAATAAACTTTTAAAGCGAAGTTTCCATACCATAAAGACTGCCTCGCGTACAATCTTACGGGACATTTTGGAAGTGCCCTGCACTCTGTCGGCAAAAGTTATTGGAATTTCCGTAATCTTAAAATTCTTTTTCCAGGCATGGAAATTCATTTCTATCTGGAACGAATATCCGTTCGATTTAATCTTATCCAGATCAATTGATTCGAGCACCTGCCGTCTGAAACACTTGAATCCACCAGTGGCATCTTTGACTGGCATACGAGTGATAACTCGTGTGTATACATTTGCAAAGTAACTCAGTAATAGACGACTAATAGGCCAATTGATTACTCTTACACCATTTATATAGCGGCTGCCTATGACCAGATCATACTCTTTAATTTTCTCGAGAAAGTTTTCAATTTCGTCGGGATCGTGCGAAAAATCGGCATCCATCTGTATAACGGCGTCGTATCCGTTTTTAAGCATGAATTTAAAGCCTTCAACGTATGCCGTCCCGAGTCCCAATTTTTTTTCTCTTTTTATAAGGAAAACTCTGTTATCCTTTTCGGAAAGTTCTTTTATATAATCCGAAGTACCGTCGGGCGAATTATCGTCGACAACTAAAATATTCAAATCGGTGTATTTATTCAGAATATAAGGAACAAGCTTTCGGATATTATCGAGTTCATTATAAGTTGGTATTATTACAAGAGTTTTCATAATTAAATTTCTATAATTATTCGTAATGACCTTTACCGAATAAAACGACAAAAACAGTTCGTAATATAATCTTGAAGTCTAATCGTAAACTCATGTTTTCTATATAAAACAGATCGTAACGCAATTTAATTTTAACGTCTTCAATCGATTCGTCGTATTTATGTTTTACCTGTGCCCAGCCTGTTAGACCAGGACGTACTTTAAGTCTTCTCTTATACAAGGGAATCTCTCTGGAAAGTTTCTCAACAAAAAATGGTCTTTCAGGTCGAGGACCTACAAAACTCATATCGCCTTTGAGAATATTGATTGCCTGAGGAATTTCGTCCAATCGTACTTTACGCAAAAATTTGCCTACTTTAGTAATTCGTGGGTCTCCTTTGGAAGACCAGACTGGCCCTGTATGTTTTTCGGCGTCTTTAATCATTGTACGGAATTTAATTATCTTAAAAATTTTTCCGTTCATGCCCACACGTTCTTGTTTATAGAAAACAGGACCTTCACTTTCGAGTTTAATTGCAATGGCAGCCAAAATTGTTACGGGTGAAGTTATGATGAGCAAAAGCAATGAGAAGAAGATATCCATTATCCGTTTTATTTTCTTTTCCCATTCGGGCATTAACTCCGGCATTACGTCGATTAACGGGGAGCCATAAAGTTGAAGTATCCTGGCTTGCCCGCTTATTATATCGTAGAGGTCTGCAACCATTTTAATTTCCACTTTTGTACTATCACATTTGTCGATCACCTTGATTATCAAATCTTCGTCGTGTTTATCCAGCGCAATAATTACATTACGAATTTCATCCTGCCCTATAATTTTTTCGAGTTCATCGATTGTGCCTTTTACGTAAATATTGTCGTGTGAATTGCCAGTATCTTTTTTTTGAGGAGCAACAAAAGCTACGACATCGAGTCCAAATTCGGGGTGGCGTTTAATCGAACGAAGTAATTCCTTAGCCTTATCGTTAAATCCGATAATTAGAGCTTTTCTACGACCAATACCGTTTATCAAAAGATGGCGCTGTAAACTTCGTACAAAGAGTCTGCCCGAACCGACAAAAAATAGGAATATACCCCAGTAAAGAAGAATGAAAAGACGAAATGACATTCTGCCATTCGTGGAATAGTCGTCCATTACAATTAAGAAAAAAAGGATAAAGATTCCAACGAAAGAAGCCTTGAAGAGAGTCGAGATTTCGTCGAAGCGCGAAAGTGCAAACCACGTACGGTACATACCGACGAATATGAAAATTAACAGCCAGTAAAAATAAACGGCAAGCATGGGAAGGAAAAAGTCCGGTTGAGATATCAGCTCGAACCAGCCTGTGTTGACTCGTAAATAAAAGAAAAGAAACCAGGCAACATTAATTGTTATAAAGTCTGTAACGAGCAGAAGAATTTTTTCTGTCTTTTTATTCAAACTTTGCTCCGAGAGAAACTATAGTTTGTTCAATACTGATTTTGATATTTGTTCGCCGATGGATAACGACGCTGTTGCTGCAGGCGAAGGCGCATTGCACACGTGTACGACCCTTTTGCTTTCCAGTATATAAAAGTCGTCGAGCAGATTTCCATTTCGGCTACAAGCTTGAGCTCTAACGCCAGCACCGCCGGGAATCAAATCGTCGGCAGTTATTGACGGCACTAATTTTTTCAATTCTTCCACAAATGCTCTTTTGCTAAAAGAGCGGTAAAATTCGCCCAATCCCACTTTCCAGTATTTAAATGCAATTTTATAAAATCCAAGCCATGAAAAAATATCAAAACTATCTTTAAGATTAAAATCGAATTTAGAATAACCTTCTCGCTTAAAACTCAGAACAGCATTTGGACCAGCTTCCAGTTCGCCATTGATCATGCGTGTAAAATGAACACCAAGAAACGGAAATGCAGGATTTGGCACGGGATAAATAAGCCCATTAACGATAGAATGATTTTTTACTTTGTAATACTCACCACGGAACGGAATTATACGTAAATCCAATTGCGGATGAGTTAATTTAGCAATCCTGTCTGAATGTAAACCTGCACAGGAGACCACTAATTTTGAAATGTAAGTTCCTCTGTCGGTAACTACTTCGCATTTATCCGTATTAATTCTAATATTCTTAACGCAACTGTTCAGTTCGATTTTTCCGTTGAGTTCGAGTATTTTGTCGAGATAAGTCCGGGCAACTTTTTTGAAATCGATAATACCGGTTTGAGGAACGTAAATAGCTTTGATTCCTGAGGCATTAGGCTCTATCTTTTTTATTTCTTCTTCGCTGATAATTTTCAATCCAGTTAATCGATTTTCAATCCCTCGCTTGTATATATTATCGAGCAAGGGAATTTGTTCACTGCTAACGGCTATAATAAGTTTGCCCGTCAGTTTATACTCGATATTATGCTTGTTGCAAAATTCAAGCAATAAATCGTATCCCCGTCTGCAATTCAGTGCCTTTAGGCTTCCAGGTTTATAATAGATACCAGAATGAATTACTCCGCTATTATTCCCAGTTTGATGGGATGCAATCTGTGATTCTTTTTCTATCAGCAGGATTTTTAAATCTGGATTTGATTCCAGAATTTTCAATCCTGTAGCCAGTCCTACAATGCCCGCGCCTATAATTATAATGTCGTGCATAAATTTATTGATTTAATAGCCGTTTATAAATATTCATATATTTTTCTGTCATGACATTCAATCCGAATTTTGATTTTAAAGATAAATTATATCTGATAATCTCTTCTTTATTTTCCTTTATAAATAATAATTTCTCCATAAATTCATTCAAATTATTCAACTTATAGAGCTGTCTAAAGTCGTTATTAATAATTTCTGGATTACCTCCAACGTCAGTAGTAAGTATTGGAAGGCCAGCAAAAAGCGCTTCCAGTAAACTTATCGAAAGGCCTTCGTACCTTGAAGGAAGGACGAAAAGATCAAAAGCTTTAATATATTTGTATGATTCTTTTATTGCTCCCACTAAAAAGAAATCTTTTTCAAATCCCATATTTTCTATTTTCTTTTTGTACTGAGCACCGAAAGGTCCATCACCAATTATAATTATTTTTAACGTTGGTATATATTTTTTAACAATAGCAAAGTTATCTATTAAAAAATCATAATTTTTTTGGTACGACAACCTTCCTGTAGAACCGATAATAAAACAGCCGTCAAAATTATACTTGCAGAGTTTACTGAAGAATTCAATAGCTTGTTTTTTAGATAAATATTCCATTTCCTCTTCTGCAAGACCATTATAAATTACTTCGCCTGAACTAACGATTTTATAACGAATTGCCTCTTTAAAATTTATTTCGCTTACGAAAACAGATGCGTCCAATAATCCTGACAATGCTTTGAAATAGTATTTTGTAATAAACTTAAAAATTCTATGAGACTGGTAATTTTTATCCAGCAAAGAAAGACCATGGAAAGTAAAGACTATCTTAGGTTTGTACTTCAAAAAAAAAGTCGATATTGTAGAGAGCAAAGTATTGGTACTATTTAGGTGTATTATCTGAAATTTGTACTTTTTCAAGAGTCGATAAATATCACAAACAAAGTAGAGGGCGTTGAAAAGGTTTACATCGCGTTTCAGAGATTTTAGATAATAATATTGGATATTATGCTTTTCTAATTCATCGAAAAGATATCCCCCTTCGCCAGCAGCAACTGTAACATCTACGCCTTTTTTTTTTAATTCTTTCGCGAGATTTAATACAAATACCTGCGCACCGCCAATTTCGGATTTTGTAATTACAAGAAGAACTTTCATGATTTCATATCATTTATTATGGTATAAAATTTATGTGTTATAGTACGGATATCAAATTTTTCAGCCTGTTCTAAGGCTCTCTTTTTCATTAAAACATATTTGTCGTTATCATTGATTAATAGTATAATAGTGCGAACAAAAGCGTCAACATCAAAGGGATCAATTGTAAAGCCACCTTCTCCAACAACTTCAGGCAAAGACGAAGTGTTTGAAGTTATTACTGGTAATCCACATTTCATTGCTTCGAGGGGTGGTATGCCAAAGCCTTCGTAAAAAGAAGGGAAAAGGAATAAAAATGCTTTGTTGTAGAGAATATTTAATTCTTCATCATTGACATGATTAACAATAATTATTTTATCATATCTCTTCTCAAGTTCACCTTTGAGTTCGTTATAACCGTAATTAGCTTTACCAACAACGATTAATGGTAATTTATACCCCTTATTCCATAAAGCATCGATAATGTTAATCAATCCAATGACATTTTTTCTTTTCTCGATTGCACCAACATACAATAAGTACTTATTTGGGAGTTCAAAACTAAATTTTTGTTCATGCAATTCATCATTTAGTGGATAAAAGCATTGGCTGGCTGTATTGTAAGTAACATCTATTTTATTACTGGGAATATTAAAGAGTCGAATAATATCTTGTTTCGAATGTTCTGATACTGTTAGTACCTTATCTGCCACTTTCAGGCTACGAGGGATAACAATATTCAAATAAGACCTATAACTAAAAGAATAATACTCTTTGTATATGAATGGGATAACGTCATGAATTACCGTGATATATTTAACTTTACCAATTTTTTTAAATGGTAAAATAATGTTTGGTGAAACAAAAACATCGATATTATACTCTTTAAGGAACTTTGGTATAACAATATTCATCCAAAATGGAGAAAATAACTTATAAGGAAGACCGGAGTTATACTTAATAATTTTATAGAAGTTAGTATCAACATATAATTCTTCTGTTGTAAACAAATAATATTCGTTATACCTATCAACTTGAGGAAGCATCTCCAATATATTTTGTAGATAGCGACCAGTACCGGTTAGTCCTTTGTTAAGTACCCTGGAATCGATAGCAACGTTCATATACAACACTATCTAATAATAAACATTGTTGTTATATATAAGACTATAATATCAAAAATATAAAATAACCAACTGAGCATAGGATTAAAAAAAGAAAACATAATAACCATTACAAAAACACCATACATTGTTATTGTGTTAACATTAGGTTGAATTCTCATCCTATAGTAAAGGAAGGAAGACACTAAACCAAATATATAAGGTAAAATCATAATACCGAACACATAGAAATCTCTAAAATTGACAAAAAACATACCATAGGTATTATAATTATAATTTATCAAATAAGGGTTGTCGATATAATTAATATACTCATGCAGCCAGTGTTTTATGCCACTTATAGCAAATAAAAAATCGAACGACGATAATCCATAAGTAAATTCTTCTAATTTTGGAGTTGCATATGCATAGTTTTCTAAATTCATTGATATATACATATATGGTTCAGTAAATACCGAATAATCGGCACTGTATTTCATCTGAGAAACATAATGAAAATACTGAAGAATCAGACTTCCAGCTCTTAAGGAAAGGATTAAATAAGAGATTCCAGTCAAAAATATAATTAATATAACAAAGGTTTTATAGTTAAACTTATTTGTTCCATAATAAATAAATACAGTAGAAAGTATTATAGTTATAAACAAACCAAACCTTTGTAAAAGAAAAAGGAAGCTAGCTAACGTAGTTAAAAAGATAATAGCTAATAATGATTTCTTTAAGAATCTCTTTTTAGTCACTACAAAATAAATAACAATGAAATATAAAATTAGAGGAGCTAAATGAATAAGCAATCCAACACCGAATAGACTCCATTTAGTTCTAGCCTCATTAGGATATTTGGTAAAAAGAGGGACATAACCTAAATATAAATAAATTGCTAAATACGAAATTGCATACACTAAGAACAAAATTAAAATGGATTGAGATAATTTTTTATCATTCAGTTGAATACTACCCAATCTATTTCTAATTGAAGTCAGCGGTATAATTTCTTTATCAAAATAAATTACATACATAGTAAAGATACCAGCCAGTACAGAAAACACAGGTATTAATAAGTAGATCCAGCTAATTACAGGCCATTCAAATTGTAATCTACTTAATTTGAGATGTGTAACTCCTATTGATAGCATCCATACAACTGAAAACAGCCTTCCCGGTGACAAAAGATCTAATTTTCTTGTTAATGAAAATATTAATGTAAAAAGAAGTAATATAAACAAAGATAAACTGATTTCATTCATTTAGTTTTAATCTTATATTTCAAAGGATTTATAAGAATTCTTTCTTCACGATTTAAAAATATAAAGTAACCGTAAACAAATATATATATAATAGCAATAATAAATTGAATCAATAATGATTTAATATAGGCTAATAAAAGAGCAAGTATTATTATAGAGACAAAAAATGATAGCGTTGTTTTATTTACATACCAATTTTTACAAATGTTATAGTTGAAAAAGATATAGGTTATTAATATCAATAAATTTGTTATGAATCCTGTCCATACTAAACCGAGTACACCATATTTGTGAATAAAAATTATATTCATAACAATACTAACTATGGTTACAATGAAGACGGTATACGCTCGTAAATTTTGCTTATTAGCTGTCGTAAGCAGTAAGCCTAGTGGTTCTATAAGAAACCGGATAGCAATAATTAAAACATAATACTTAAGAATCTCTGCGGATTTGTTAAAATCATTATCATAAACAAAATTTATTATATCTTTAGAATTCAGATAAATGATAATTGCTGCTGGAAAAATTATTATCATCAGGAACTTATTAAATAAATAAGAATATTTTTCCCAGGCTAATTTGTTTTCGTTATTTAATCTTGAGAGTGCTGGCAATAAAGCATTGTTTATGATCTCAGGAATTATTAGTAAAATAACCAATAACTTAAATGCAGCTTGAAAGATACCTACTGCCCTTTCATTAAGTATATATGCCAATAACAATGTATCTATATTATAGTATAAATAATTAAAAATATAATGCAAGCCGAATATACTGACCTTATTTCTATATTTATTGATTAAGCTAAAATCAAATTTAATTTTTATACTGCTTATAAAACGTAATAAATCGTAATAAGCTATAGCTAAAGAAAAAATCCTAAATACTACCAATGAAAGAGCTATATAAATAATTTTGAAATTGAAAAAGTAGAGCAAAGCAATAAGAACAATAACACACAGATTATAAATAAATGTAACCTTTGTCTCTATTTCTAATCTTTCTATACCTTTGAAAAAAGCAAAAAAATAATTTAGTAAAGATGATGTAATTAAATAAAAACTCAGAATAATAAGTAATCCAGAAGTTACTTTACCAATATCAACAATGATTATATACACCAAGAGTAAAGAAAATGAAAAGACTATAAAAATAATTTTAATAGAAAACAATTCATTGAAAATAGAATCAATGATAGAACGATTTTTGGGTAGTTCTGTTGCCAGCAAAATATCTATGCCAAAATCAGAGATGTAAAGGAAAATTGTGATTGTAGTAAAAGCATAAGTGAATTGTCCAAACACTTCCGGTCCATAAAATCGTGCTATGGTCAAGAAGAGAAAAAAATTAGCTATAACACGAAGAGATGTAGTTAAAAAAGAAAAAAAAGAATTTTTCTTAATACTTCTTTCTTCGCTTTTATCCAACTCTGCTCTAATCACATTTTTATAATTTCAGTGTAATTGTTGATAAATATTCAGATGTATCTTTGCAATATTTTGATAATTGTACAAAGATAGATCCCCATAATTCAAATTACGGCGTATCTCCTCGTTTTTAACATCAATTCTATGAAGGGCCTCTAAAAACGAGCTCTCATTTTTTAATTCAAAAACTAGCATCTGGTTATTGTGTCTCATGTTTAACTCAATAGAGGTTGGTATGTTTGAAATTATTATTGGAACATTTTGACTCATTGCTTCAATTATAGGCATACCAAATCCTTCGTAAATTGAAGGGAAAATAAATCCCCTACTAAATTTGTACAATGCCGGTATGTCTTCATCATTAACATAACCAAGGCTCAGTATTCCATTTTCTTTAGTGACTAGTCCTACGAATTCACTAGATCTCCACCATTTTAAGCCTCCCAGCACAAGCAAAGTATTTTTATCGATTATCTTTTCTTTTTTGGCCTTGATAAAAGATCTGAGCAAAAATTCCATATTTTTTCTTTTAGACAAGCTTCCTAAAAAGAAATAGTAACTATAAGGTTCTAAATTATATTTATTCAGCTGTTGAATTGATGGATTGGAAATTAAAAATAGGTCCCTAATACCATCATAAGCAACATATAATTTTTCTTCCAATTTACTTCCAAACATATTCAATATTTCGTTTTTAACTGAATGTGAAGGTGTAATAATTCCATCAGCTCTCTTCAACGCCTTCTTAATTGCATGTCTATTATAACTGACATATATAAAAGGGACAGTTTCAGGATAGAAAAATACACCGAGATCATGAATTGTTACAACTTTTTTACTCTTGGAATTAATAAGGGGGACATAGTAATTTTGATAGTGTATTATATCAAATCTACGAAACGGATGTAAAATGTTAATTAAGGCATCAATTGCAAATTTTCTCAATCCTTTCGGAAAATATTTCATTGTCGAATAATCTGTTATTGAACAGTCAGCAATACGAGAAAGATGCTTATATAATAGTAATGCATGATAACCTATACCAGTAGGATACCTGTAACTCGACATTCCCTCGTCGATAAGTATTTTCAGTTTATGCGACATTTAAGATGATTTACTGGTAATATTAATTTTGTTTCCTTTTAATCTTTAACCAACCTGTCAATTCTTCATATTTACCTGGATTAATAGATTTAATCTTATAAAATAACTCGAGAATAAATATGATAAATATGCCGAGGATTACTGATCCAACAAAACTTACTGCCGCATATATACTTCCCTTGGGTTTTGCTTTTCTGTCTGCAGGACCAGCTTTATCAAGCACAAGCACACTGGGAGTATTGCGTACTTCTTCTACTTTAGCCTGCTCGTATAATGGCTGAATAAATTCTAATATTTTGTACTGAATTTCCAGATTCCTGTAGATTTTCAGATATTCATTTCCCAATTCTGGCGCTTCCTTAAATGGAATTAACAATTTTATATTTTTCTGGGATACGTCCTTGCCAGAATTAAGCAGGTCAATTTTCTTTTTAAGTTCATTTAGTTCTATTTCCGTTGTGTGTACAAGAGGATGATCTATACCATAAATCTGTTTAACAACATTAAATTCAACTTCTTTACGGTACATATCCAAATAAATGCCCGACATCGATTTAACAGTTGCTTCAATTTGCTCTGGGACAGCTATTACTCCATATTTTTCCTGAAATTTCTGCATTTCAGTTTCAAGGTTTTTAATATCCGTAAGATTCTGCAAATACCTTTTTTCAATAAATTCTCTGTTAGCTTTGGCATTCGTAATACTCAATTGTGTATTGATTTCATTAAGTCTGTTAACCATATAATTTGCTATATCCGCAGCTTTTTGAGGATCTTTATCATAGACTGTAATAGTTAAATTACCTTCATCCTGGATTTCTAATTCAAGATTAGATTGCCATTTTTTAACTACTTTTTCATAATAATCATCTTCCATATCGTATTCTTCTCGGAGTCTAAATTTTTTAATTATTTCATCGGTCAACGTTGCACTCTTTAGTATTGCTATATATCGATCCGTTTCAGTATTTCCACCCGTTAATGCAGCCAAGCCTTTACTAGCAGAAAATCCTTTCGCCAGACTCGACAAACCAGATAGAGTAGATAATATATCGTTTCTTTCTGCAGCCAATACAGAAGCTGTCGACTTGTACCATTTGGGTGCAAGCAACGCATATATTGTGGTTCCAGCAGTTATCGTAAAAATGAACCAGAATAAAAACTTTCTATATTTAACAAGCACTGATAAAAACTCTATAAACGAACTTCCTACTATTTCTACTTGATGTTCTGTTGATTGATTAATCCGATTCATTACTGTTCCAAAATTTATTTAGTAATTTGTAAAATCAATATTATAATAGTCGTTATACTCCCTATTATGCTCAACACGGCTCCTGTTCTTGCTACATAAAACCATGTGGTCCTTGGTATGTCTTTCGGCACATAGATATAATCACCAGGTTCAATCTTCAACTTTTCTATTTCTTTTGTAACCCAATTTTTTCCTTTCCCTTTAATAACAACAACGTGGTCATCGCCTTTTGCTGTTTCGGCTAGACCCCCAGCTTTTTCGATGTAATATTTATAGTTCATATCAGGGACATACTTAAAGTACCCTGCTTTAGCAACTTGCCCGAATACATAAACGTATTCGAATTTCGAGGGAACCAAAATCACATCACCGTCTTTAACCAAAAATTTACTTTCTTCGGATTCTGGATTCTCAATCTTTGTAAAGTCTACCAGCGATTCACTTTCCAAAACCCGAAGTTGGTTATCGATATTAAAGAATAGTGTATCTTCCTCTGTTAGATTGGCAAGACGCATCATTTCCAGTAGTTTTTTCTTCTGTTCAAGTTGAAATTGTGTTTCGGGCAGGAGTAAATTATCGTTACTTTCAACAAAATCTCTTGACAGCTGATTTTTCCTCAAGATACTTTCCGGTGCGTCATTCCTAAGTACTTCTGCTCTATATAAATCTGCGTTAACAGTAAAGCCTCCGGCTCGCTTAATTACTTCATAGACAGGCAATCCTTCGGCAGTTAGATAAACATATCCGGGATTCTTCACTTCTCCAAGAACAAGGGCTTTATAATCATGTCGCTTATTCTCTTCGGCAATTATTTTAATACGATCACCTCTTCTGAGTTCAATATCATCCGAAATATTTGTTTGAATAATTTCTTCATTCAAACCGTCCGCCGAAAGTCGATAAATTTCAGCTCTACTAACATTTTCGTATGATTTACTAATTCCACCAGCAAACAAAATCGCATCGGATAAACGGTCACCTTCCACATATTGAAACTTGATCGGCTTGTTTACTGCCCCAGAAATGTCGACAAAATCTTTTTCTTCGTCGTAATCGGGGAAAATAATTACATCGTCATCTTTAAGATAAGGGTTGTATTTAAAGTCTCCGGTCAATCTGAATTTCAATAAATCAATAATCATTTCACTTCGGTCTGCCCTCATTAATTTAATTCCCCGCAAAGGATAGCTCTCCAATTGCTTCTTTACTATATTAATTGTTTCTAGCTGCGTAAGCGAAGCTAATGCCTCTCGCTGCGACTCAATAAATAGATTCGTAATAAAATGATCGAGCCTTTGTACCGACAAAGCAGTAAAAGAACCGTTTACAATAAAATTACCACCGATAGTAACAGTTATTGGCTGTGTGAATAAGGTCGACTTGTCACTATTTGTCGTATTATTATCGTTTTGCTGCGCAGATATTATTGATGACAATAAAAATAATTGAAGGACGAGATATCTTATGTTTATTCTCATTTTCTAATGCCAATTAATTTAATAATATTTTCTGGATGTTGAACCAAAAAATAGAACTTTTAGACCACCCAAACAAATATTTCTTAGTCTAATATTCTTTTAATACTTTTTCGTATATGTTTATCAACTTTTCATAATGCAGAGTTCGATTAAATTTATTTCTTGCTGTATGAAGAGCACGGCTACACATATCGAGATATTTTTCCTCGTCAAGGCTATAAGCACTTTTAAGTGAACCAACCAACGAATCGATATTATTTGGTAGGTAAAGAAAACCATTTTCCCCATTTTCAACTATTTCAGGGATTCCACCCAGAGCTGGTGCAATTACAGGTCTACCAGCCGCAAAAGCTTCAATAACAGCATATGGATTATTTTCGTATGTTCTCGATGATATAACTACAAAATATGATTGTTTTATTGCATCTTTAATTTCCTTTCTCGAAAGGTTGCCTAAAAACGTTACATTCTTACTGGATGTAAGTCTTAATGTATCAAGAAGCCTACCCTCACCCGCTATAATCAATTTAAAAGAATTCAAGCGCCTGAATGCCTCGACCAGTAAGTCGACTCCTTTGTTATATTCAATTCTTCCGATAAACAAAAAATCCCGCCTCACTGTCTTCGTAATTCTGTTTTCAATTTCATCAGTAAAATTGTACAGTACTTCCGATTTTTTTTCTAAGTCGGGAAATAGACTAAGAAATTTGTTTCTCGTAAAATTGCTCACAAAAATGAAGTAATTAAAATACCTTCTGAAATTAAGAAACAGGTCACGAAAATAACTATCTACTGCCAGTAAAATACTTCTTGTCAGGCCTTCATTCGAGCAACTGTTCAATATGCAATGATAATATTTTCCTCCTGCGCATTTTTCGCAGACGCCCTTTTTTCTGTTATAAAATTCCCAGACAGGACATAAATATTTGAAGCCGTGTATTGTAGTGACAACTGGAATTTTGTGTCCCTTCAAAACAGGCAGAATTGAAAATGTTAGTCCACCGTTTATATTATGAACGTGAGCAATCTCTGGCTTAAACTTATCAATTACTTTTTTAAGCGCATATATCGAATTAAATGAATAAAAAGAATCTAAAGCCCTCAGTAATCTGTTTTCAGGACGTGATGGAAAGTATTGCAAATATTCAGAATTGTAATTAACAGTCGATTTTAAACTAAATGGAATTGCGGTATGCCCTTTGTCATTGAGTAATTTTTCTGTTGATAAGAAGAGAGTTTCGACGCCTCCGCAATGGTAATAATTTTTATTGCAGAGTAATATCTTCATCTCCTAAGAATATAATTAGTCCCTGCCGTACTGTGTCTTATAATATTTTTTATATTCGCCCGAAATAACCCTTTCCCACCAGCTTTTATTATTGATATACCATTCGATAGTTTCATCCAGTGCAGTTTCAAACTTAAGTTTTGGTTTCCAGCCAAGTTCATTCTGGATTTTTGAAGAATCGATAGCATAACGGCGGTCATGCCCCGGTCTGTCTTTTACGTATTCAATGAGGTCTTCTGATTTATTCAATTTTTTTAGTATCAGTTTGACAATTTCGATGTTTTTCATTTCTCTACTTGCACCGATATTATAAACTTCACCAGCTTTCCCTTTTTCAAAAACGGTTTCGACAGCTCTGTTGTGATCATACACATGAATCCAGTCCCTCACATTCAAACCATCGCCATAAACCGGAAGTTTTTTATTATTAAGAGCATTGATTATCATCAACGGTATTAATTTTTCAGGGAATTGATATGGACCGTAATTGTTAGAACATCTCGTTATTACAACCGGAAGTCCATACGTGTGATGAAATGCCAGTGCCATCATATCGGCCGCAGCTTTGCTTGACGAATAAGGACTATTTGGCGATAGAGGTGTCGATTCTGTGAATAATCCTTCTGAGCCCAAACTTCCGTATACTTCGTCGGTCGAGATTTGCAAAAATTTTTCTACACCATACCTTCTTGCAGCTTCCAGCAGTATATTTGTTCCGATTACATTTGTTCTGTAAAAAATTTCCGAACCAAGGATACTTCTGTCGACATGAGATTCGGCGGCAAAATTGATTACAAATTTGATACGATACTTTTTAAAAAGATAATCGACCAGCTCTCTGTTTGTAATGTCTCCTTTTACGAAAGTATAATTCTTGTTGTTCTCAACTGGTTTCAGATTTTCCAGATTCCCGGCATAAGTTAGTTTATCGAGGTTAACGACAAACCAATCGTCATGTTCTGGCAATAGATTGTTAATAAAATTACTTCCAATGAAGCCCGCACCGCCAGTTACAAGAATAGACTTTAAGCTCATCTTTTACCCTCTCAGTAAGAAAAGAAACCGAAATAAATTCCTGTTTGAATAAAGAATGTATTTGAATTCAAATCCGAAGGAACACCCTCTATATTTTTACCATTATTAATTTCCCACTCGCCTCCAAAATTGAAACTATAGCCCGCTCCTACTCTGAAGGCAATAAATCGATTAATTGGAATGTCAAAATTTATAGTTGGTGCAATGAGATAAGAAGTTTTAGACAATTTATCGCTTACTTCCTGAGTTTTATTATTTCCCTTCTGCCATAAATTTTCCCAGTTATAGTTCATACTCGATTGATAGATTTCAATTTCGGTTGAAGTCATACCAATAATGCCTCCAACAGAAATTGCGATGCGATGGACAGACGGGAAAGTGTATTCAATGGTTAGACCACCCAGTCCGTAGCCGTATCTTACTTCTTTATCGAACTCGCCTACTTTGCCTGATGTATTCATCGAGCCGCTTAAACCAACACCACCTATTCGGAGATTTTCCACAAACATTATATAAGCATAACCACTACCGCCCCATGCAATCATACCGTTTTCAGACAATCCACTCAACCCGATACTTTGTATCTGAGAGTTCAAGGGCTCGACATTGGGGAACAAATATACAGGGTTAATTCCGCCGGCTAATCCGAAACGTGCTACCCATCCGATTTCAGCATTTTCCTGAGCCGACAGAAGTGTATACGATACTATCAATAAAAATAAAATTCTCTTCATATTAATACTTTCCGAATTGTTTATGTCAAAATAAGAAATTATTAATCAAACTTAAAAACGAGGAATTGATAACCTGGAGATTACTCACAATTCCCTCATGAGATTTTTTATCAAGAATATTCTGTGTTGATAGGTAATCGAAAATTGCAAACTTCCCTCGTCGTAAATGAAAAATGGCTGCTTAAATATCCGAAGCTTGCTTTCTTTATTAATGATGTACCAATATCTTCATTTGCTAAAATTACTGAATAAGGAAGTAGATAATAAAAATTATAGCTTTATATCTAAACACCCGATAAATCGTACTTTTTTAATCAAACAGTTGTAGTAAAGAATTACTTCAGTAATTGGAAAGATTTTCCTGAATAGGATTAATAAGGCCGGACTGATTAATTGGATCACTCTCGTCACCACAACAAGGATAATCAAATCCGGCCATATTATTCTTTTTTAATCCATTATTTTTCTTAAGAACGAAGAGGAATCTTCGTCGTCATTATTTTTTCTTTCGTCGTAGTAATCCTTATTTTTTGTTTTGAATCCGGATTGAATTTCATCGATATCATTTTCTGGAAAGAGTTTCATATCGCCACGAACACGAGAAATTGTTGGAATATTAAGATCCTGTTCATTGATGTTAGCTTCGTTTAAAATGATTTTTTCTTTTGAAAATCCTCCGAAAGATGGAACGGACTTTTTGTCTTTTCCGGAGTTTTTACCATCCCTTCTAAAACTTCCTATTCCGTTCGTTTCGAGGTCGTCGCCAAATCCAGTAGCGATTACAGTATAAGAAATATAATCGTTCATATCTTCTTTATTGACGATGCCGAAAATAACATTTGCTTCTTCACCCGCTGCTTCAAAGATAATGTTATTTCCCGCTTCTACCTCCTGCATGGTCATATTTGACGAGCCTGAAACGTTCAGGAGAATGTTTTTAGCTCCTTTAATCGAAACTCCTTCGAGCAGAGGCGACGAAATAGCTTTTTGTGCAGCTTCGATTGCTCTGTTTTCACCGCTTGCAATTCCGCATCCCATTAATGCATGACCGCTATCGCGCATGACTGTTCTCACGTCTGCAAAGTCGACATTGATAATACCGGTCATTGTGATAATGTCTGCAATTCCACGTGTAGCTTCGTAGAGTATTTCATTAGGCTTATCGAATGCAGCTCTTGCTGCCGTGGCAGTGTCAATTATACTGAGGATTCGGCTGTTTGGAATTACAATAAGGCTGTCTACATATTGCTTAAGTTCCTTAATTCCATCTTCTGCATTTTTCATTCTCTTTTTGCCTTCCCAGTTGAAAGGCTTTGTAACGATACCTACTACCAGTGCGCCAAGACTCTTAGCAATCGAAGCAACAATTGGAGCTCCTCCTGTACCGGTTCCACCGCCCATTCCTGCCGTTACGAACACCATATCGCTGCCATCGAGAATGCGTGTAATTTTTTCTCGGTCTTCTTCGGCTGCTTTTTTACCTACGTTAGGGTCGGCTCCAGCACCGAGTCCACGCGTAACGTTTGTACCAATCTGGATTTTATGATGAGCCAGGCTGTTCTTAAGTACCTGGGCGTCTGTATTGATAGCCACGAATTCGACGCCGGTTAATCCGCGGTGAATCATGCTGTCGATTGCATTGCACCCACCACCGCCAATACCAACCACTTTCAGAACGGCAGACAAATTTTGTGAATCTTCCCTGTCGAGAGTTACAAATTTGAGTCGTTCTTTTTTTCCGTCAGTATAATCGGTCATAATTCCTCCTTGTTGTGGTATATTTATAAATTTTCAAAAAATTCCTGTATCTTTTTGAACAGATTTATTTTAATAGGATTCTTTTCTTTTCGTAGATCTCTGGAATCGGAGAATTCGGTAACCGACTTACCAGGCATACCTTTAATCAATCCAGCGGCAGTGGCAAATTCCGGACTTTCAATTTCGCCGGATAGGCCTGTGCCCAAATCAAGCGGCACACCAATTCTCGCAGGCAATCCAAAAACCTCTTCAGCCAGCTCTGTTGTTCCTCTGAGAAGTGAACCACCGCCTGTTAATACCACTCCAGCTTTAATTTTATTTTTCAATCCAGTCTGGCGTAATTCATTATCGATCAGCATGAATAGTTCACGCATTCTAACGCTGATAATTTGTGTCAGAAGAGTTAATGGAATTTTGATATTGCCACGCGCTCCGACACCTTTTATATAAATATCCTCATCTTTAATTATTGCACTTTCCAGAGCGTAGCCGTATTCTTTTTTCAATTTTTCGGCGTCTGCCGTTACAATACCGAGTGTTTCTCTTATATCATTTGTGACCTGATTTCCCGCCACGCCAATAACTTTAGTATGTTTAATAGCTTTGCGATGAAAAACAGCCAGGTCGGTTGTACCGCCACCAATATCGATTAACAAGACACCGAGATCTTTCTCGTTTTCTTCCAGCACCGATAAGCTTGAAGCAATCGGCTGTAGAATTAACTCTTTAATTTTATAACCGGCACGTTCTACTGACTTTTTAATATTTTGAATAGCCGGCACTGAAGCCAACACTACATGATTAACTGCCTCGAGCCTCGAGCCACACATTCCAATTGGGTCTTCGATTCCACCCTGATAATCGACAAAGAATTCTTCAGGAATAATGTGCAGTATTTGTCTGTCCGAAGGAATTCTTATTGTGTGTACATCGGATTTAAGACGATTCAAATCTTCTTCGGTAATTTCCCTCTCAGGATTGTTAATTGTCACATAGTTACGATGCCTTAAACTTGTTACGTGTTCGCCTGCAACTCCAACGTTAATCTCTTCAACGCTCAAGCCAGCCCTGTTAATGGCAATGTTCATCGCCTCGCTAATTGCTTCGGCGGTCTTAGAGATGTTTGCAACCAGCCCGCGATTCAATCCTTCTGATGGAGCAACACCGAATCCGAGTATGTTAATGTTATCTTCTGCATGCTCGGCAATAACTGCACATACTTTCGTAGTACCCAGATCGAGTCCAGCTATAATATTTCTTTTCATGTTTGATCTTCTCCCGATATTATACTATCTGCGGCAAAGCCGAAATAAATATGATTATGATATCTCAAATCGATGTATTCAATTAAATTATTTGCTTCATTCCCTTTCAGATAATTCCAGAGTGCGTTGAAATAAACTATCTTTCTCGCTTCGTCATCCCTGCCGAATATAACGGGATAATCGAACAACGAAAAAGTCATTACCACATCTCCCCCTTTTCTCATGTCGACAACCGATAGATTGCTATATAATTCGGGGTTGATGAGCTTTATCCCGCTCAATATTTTTGAAGCGGTCAGTACATCATAATTTCTTTTCAAATTAAGAAACGGCTTTATTTTACTTTCGAGATAAGGATTTGTAATAACAGGATAATCGACGCGTTCTGTACCTTCCAGCAAAGGTACCGCTTCAAGGTTATCCGTAATCAAATATTGCTTTTGATTTTCAATCAATATCGCATCGAAATTCTTTTCATGCAAAACTATATTAACTTTTCCGTTGCTTATAAAACTGACGTCCGCATATTTTACATAAGGATGTTTTTCAATCCGATCTTTAATTATTTGCAATGTAAGTTCTCTAAAATTCCTTCTGATCAGTAGATTCGCAAATTTCAAGTACATTTCTTTAGAAAGGTGATTGTTTCCTTCAATAGTAATCAAATCAATTTTGTAATTTTCTTTCCGGATAGTCACTGCGAAATATCCGATAATTGAAATTAGCAGCAATAAGAATACTAATCCCGCTATGTATTCTTTTGTTTTCATTTACTTTTTGATTTTAAGTATTCCACAAATTTTTCACCGTATTTCCAGATGTCGCCGGCACCGAGTGTAATAATTATGTCGCCTTTTTTATAAATCGATTTTAGAATTTCTGGTATCTTGTTTTTATCGGCTTCGTAAATCACATTTTTATGACCGAACTTTTTAGCAGCTTCGGCAATCAGAAGACCGGAAACTCCTTCGATCGGTTCTTCCCTGGCAGGATAAACATCGGTACAAATAAAAACATCGGAATTCAAAAAGGACCTGCCGAATTCCAGATAAAAATCTCGCGTTCTCGAATAAAGATGAGGCTGAAATACAGCAACCACTCTTCTTTTCCAGCCTTTACGAATACCGTCGAGAGTAACATTTATTTCAGTCGGATGATGCCCATAATCGTCAATAACCATAACATCATTGTCGTACTTTTTCTCGAAGCGGCGATAAACTCCCGTGAAATCACTTAAGGCTTTTTTAATTGTATCGAAAGGCACTCCAAGTTCTTTTGCAATTGTAATTGCCACAAGAGAATTCTTGATATTGTGAACGCCGGGGACATTTAATTTAACCCTGCCTAAGGTTTCCCCTTTGTAAACAACGGTGTATTCAGAGGAACTCTCTTTATGTGTAATATCTATCGCCTGTACATCGGCTTGAGGCGAAAGCCCGTAGGTAAATATTTTTTTCTTTATTAATGGTATTATATCTTGCAGGGCTGGTTCGTCAAGGCAGAGCACAACAAAGCCGAAGAACGGAACTTTATTGGCGAACTCGACAAATGCCGATTTAATGTCGTCCAGATCTTTGTATGTATCGAGATGTTCTTTTTCGAGCGTGGTGATTGCAGCTATAACAGGTGTCAACATCAAAAAAGTTCTATCAAATTCGTCGGCTTCAACTACAATGAATTCACCATTACCCAGTCGTGCATTTGTGCCTCCGAGACTGCTTAATTTCCCGCCGACAATAATTGTCGGGTCGATTCCGGCTTCCGTCAATGTAAGTCCGACCATCGATGTTGTTGTAGTCTTGCCGTGTGTACCGGCAATACCAATTCCATACTTCATTCTCATGCATTCGGCAAGCATTTCAGAGCGTTTTATAACTGGAATCTTCTTTTCAATAGCCGCACTTACTTCTGGATTATCTTTATTGACCGCCGAGGAATAGACTACTACATCAGCTCCTTCAATATTTGAGGGGTGATGGCCTTCATAAATTTTTATTCCCAGTGCTTCCAGCCTATCGGTAATTTCAGTCTTATTCAAATCCGAGCCAGTTATATTAAATCCCTGATTCAACAATATTTCTGCTATGCCACTCATTCCAATTCCGCCGATGCCTACAAAGTGTATGTTTTTTACTGTTTTCATCATCATAAAGTCTGCTCCTTAATTAATCTGTTCTGCCATACTGATTGCCTTTTGAGCTATCACTAAGGCAGCTTCGGGTTTTGAAAATGTTTTTATGGTGTCGGATAATTTTTCCAATTTTTTTTCGTCGTTGATTAATTCAATAATTTTATTTTTCAATTCTGCTAATAAATTTTTGTCCTCAATAAGAACTGCGGCATTTGATTCAGCCAACGTAAGAGCGTTAAAATACTGGTGATTGGCAGCCACATTGGGAGAGGGCACAAGAATAGCAGCTTTTCCTAATGCAGAAAGCTCAGCAATCGTGGTTGCACCCGCCCTTGTAATTACCAAATCGGAAGCCGAATAAGCTGCCTGCATATCATCAATAAATGGTAAAACTATTATTTGTTTTGTGTTATATTTTTTGTACTCGTCATAGTAAAGTTTTCCTGTCTGCCATATTACCTGCAGGTCATTTTTTTCAATTAAATCAGCAATCTGTGCAATTGAATCATTGATCGATTTTGCGCCCAGACTACCTCCGATTATCAACACTGTTTTTTTAGCAGGATTCAAACCAAATTTTTTTGCCGCTTCGTATTTATCAATTTCTTTCAAATCAATTCGTATGGGATTTCCCGTTACATAAATTTTCTCATTACGACGGAAATATTTTCTACTTTCCTCGAACGCCACATGAATTTCATCTGCCATTCTTTCGAGCAATCGATTCGTAATGCCCGGATAGCTATTTTGTTCGAGCAAAATAATTTTCGAACCAATTACAGAAGCTGCCCAGATAACAGGTCCAGATACATAAGCACCACATCCAATTGTAACGCGTGGTTTAAATTGCATCATAATCAGAAGAGATTGTAAAGACGAAATTGCAAGTTTTACAGGGAACATTAAATTTCTTAAATCAAATTTTCGATAAAATCCGCTTATCCAGATATCCCTGAATTCGAAACCGTATTGGGGAACGACTTTCGATTCTATTTTATTTTTGTTACCAAAGAAAAGGATTTCAGACTCTGGCAGGATTTTTTTTATATGCTGAGCAACGGCGATGGCTGGATAAAGATGCCCGCCTGTGCCGCCAGCTGCAAATGCAAAACGATATGGATTCGATTTCTTCATCCTACTTGAGCCAGTTTTAATTTTTCCGTTTGCATCGTTTGATATGCAATGTTAATTATGATTCCTATCGATATACCCATAAAAACCACAGAGGTGCCTCCAAAGCTAACGAAAGGAAGCGTAATGCCAGTAGTCGGAAACAATCCGGTAACAACCGCAGCATTAATAAAAGCGCTAATTAGAATATTGAATCCCAATCCGAACACGAGCAACTGCCCAAATTTATCCTGCGCTTTCTTGGCTATGACCAGACAGATGATAAAAAGTGTGAAGTATGTGAACAATATTAAAGCTGTCCCGATGAATCCTGTTTCCTCACCTATGATTGAAAAGATAAAATCGCCATAAGATTCAGGTAAAAAGAGGTCGCTCTGGCGACTGCGTCCGAATCCCAAACCCTTCAATCCACCGCTGCCAAGTGCAATCTTAGCTTGCATAACCTGAATATTTATATCGCTGCCTGTCATAAGACTATTCACATAATCAAAAAGGCGCTCGCGAGAATGTTTGTACAATATCACCGCCGAACCCACAAAGAAGATCCCTATCGACAAGATTCCCGCAATATGTCTGAAACTCGCACCACCTACATATAGCAACACGAAAGAAGTAAAGGCAATTATCAAACTAGTACTTACGTTTGGCTGAAGAATAATCAATCCGCATACAAGCCCAATCCAGATTAGAGCATAAACAAAACCTCTTCTGAAATTAGCAATCAATTCTCCTTTTCTTTCTATCAAGACCGATAAGTGAATTATCAACAAAATTTTTACTGCTTCCGAAGGCTGGAAACTAAAAAAGCCGAGGTCGAGCCATCTTGCTGCACCTTTGACTTTAGGAGCAAATATTAATGTGGCAATCAATAAAATAAGCCCGGACAACATCATTTGTTTGCTGTACTTACGATATAGATCATAGGGTATAAATGAAAATAAAACAATTGCAAAGAGAGCCAGTATTACCTTTATAATATGGGACTTGAACATCGAGTAATAATTGTTATACTTAGTCATGCTGTAGGTGTCGCTTGAAGTAAAAACCATAATTGCACCAAGCAATACCAGAGCTACGACAAGAATTATCAATATTCTTATGAGTGTTTTCATTTATTTTAAATTGTTTACTGCTTCTTTAAAAACTTTGCCTCTGTGTTCATAATTGTCGAACATATCGAAGCTTGCACACGCCGGCGATAAAAGGACGACTGAGCCTGGACTGGCTTCTTTTCGAGCAGAAAGAACACAACTTTCCAGCGATTGTTTATAATCAACGGGAACAGTTTCTTTAAAAAATTCATAAACTTTGTTCGCTGATGAACCGATTGCATATATTTTTTTAACTTTCCTTGCAACAAGCTCTTTTATTTTATTGTAGTCGTTACCTTTGTCTTTCCCTCCCAATATTAAATAGATTGGTTTATCGAAGCTGTTGAGCGCATACCAGACCGAATCAACGTTTGTTGCTTTTGAATCGTTGTAGTATTCCACGCCTTCAAATTCACGCACGAACTCGATACGATGTTCTACCCCCTGAAACGATGAAAATGCACTTTTGATCTTTTTGTTTTCAATACCAACTTTTTTTGCTACAGTCATGACCGCCAGCGCGTTTGATACATTGTGTGGACCTTTAATAAACAAGTCAGACACCGCGCATACCGTTTCTCTGATTTCATCAGAATAAATCATATTTCCTTCTTTTACATATGAACCCTTGAATAATTCTTTCTGGAGCGAGAAGCCGTATTTATTCACATCCGTAGCTGGCATAAAATTGATAGTATTTGGATCATCGGCATTGTAAATCAAAAAATCGTCTGAAGTTTGATTTCTGGTAATATTCATTTTCGAGCGTGCGTAGAGATTAAAATCATTATTATATCTGTCAAGATGATCGGGCGTAATATTTAATATCACAGAAAATTTTGGTCTAAAATATTTTATGTAATCAAGTTGAAAGCTGGATACTTCTACAACTACGAAATCATCTTCTCCAATCTCCGTAACGACATCCGAAAAAGGAACGCCAATATTGCCAACGCAATATGTCTTGAAGCCATTTTGACGTAAAGTGTATTCCATTAGCGACGTCGTAGTAGTTTTTCCGTTTGTACCGGTAATCGCAATTGTTTTGCCTTTATTGAACCAACTTGCGAATTCGAGTTCGCTAAATATTTCGATGCCTCTGCTTTTTGCCTCGGCTAAGATGCCCGAGTACGAAGGGACGCCTGGACTCGTTACGATAAAATCGCAATCGAAAATTCGTTCCGAATGTTTTTCAGTTTCGTAAGGAATATTTTCAGATTCCAAAACTGAAATCGACTTAAGAATGGATTGCTTGCTTGCTGAGTCGCTAACAAAGGGAAAAGCGCCCATTTTTTTTGCAAGCTTTGCCGCGGCTGTTCCGCTCCGTACTGCACCGATTATCGATATTTTTTTTCCCTTAATTTCCATTACCTGATCTTGAATGATGTTAAACTTATTATTGCCAGTATTATTGTTGCTATATAAAAGCGTACTACAATTTTTGGTTCAGCCCAGTTAAGTTGCTCAAAATGATGATGTATCGGAGCCATTTTGAAAACCCGTCTCCCTTCGCCGTACTTTCTTTTAGTGTATTTGAAATAGAGTCTTTGAATAATAACCGATATAGTCTCTATGAAATAGACACCACCGAGTATTGGAATCAAAAGGTCTTTCTTAATTATTATCATAAGTACGCCGAACGCACCTCCAAGTGCCAGTGAACCTGTATCGCCCATAAAAATGTCCGCGGGGTAAAAATTGTACCATAAGAATCCCAGCCCGGCTCCAATTAATGCTGCAATAAATACGGTCAACTCTCCACTACCGGGTAGATAGATAATATTGAGATAATCGGCATAAATTACATTACCTGTTACATATGTAATTATTGCCAGTGCAAGCATAACAATAGTCATAGTGCCGATAGCCAGCCCGTCGAGTCCGTCGGTTAAATTAACTGCGTTCGAAGTAGCTGTAATAATAAAGATAACCCATGGTATATACAGATAAGAAAAATCCCAATTTAGATTTTTAAAGAACGGCAAAGTAGTTTGAGTATTATACTGTGCAAATTCTGGCAGATAGTAAACCGTCACGCCTACAATCAAACCAACAAAAATTTGTCCCATTAGTTTGTATCGTGCTATCAATCCAGTCGGCAGTTTTCTCACCACTTTAAGATAGTCATCAAGAAATCCGATTAAGCCGAGAATAATAGTGGCAAATAGCGCGAGCAATATAAAGTGGCTTTTGATATCGCTCCATAATAAGACAGGTACAACAACAGAAAGCAGAATAATAATTCCGCCCATTGTAGGTGTTCCTGCTTTCTTTTTGTGCGTCTTCGGTCCATCGTCTCGTATCGGCTGGTCAATCTGACTTTCTTTCAGTTTCCTGATTATTTTCGGGGCAATCAAAAACGACATCAAAAGCGCCGTTATTGCCGACAAAGCCGACCTGAACGATAAGAACCGGAATACGTCGAATCCCGGTGGACTGAATATTTCGTTTATATAATCGAATAAGTAATAAAACATTATTCAAATCTCTCTTTTATTATTTTAACAAATTCTTCCATCTCCATACCCCGTGAACCTTTTACGAGAATCACGGAATTTTTGAGTTCTTCGTACTTCAAGTAAATCGACAATTCTTCTCGATTTTTGAAGTGGATGGTTTTTATTCCTCTTTTCTTTAACTCGTCGCTCATGTATTTCATATAATGACCGAGTGTAAGGACATAAAGATTTTTTTCTGGTTTAAATAACGCAGCAAGTTCTTTATGAATTTTTGCCGACTTTTCCCCGAGTTCATAAATGTCGCCAAGAACAAAAATCTTATTATTGTATCCCTTAATTTTCTTTACAAGTTTATAAGCAGCTTCAACAGAAGCAGGACTTGAGTTATAAGTGTCGTCTATTAAAAATAAGTCACGCATTTTTACGACGTTTAATCTGCCTTTTGCTGGTACGAGTTTTTGTGAAGCTATTTCAAGTTCTCTTTCACCAACGCCAACATTCAATGCAACTGTCGCAGCAGAAAGAAAATTGATAGCGTTTGCTTCACCGTACAAAGAAAGTTTAAACTCTTTTTCCATCTCTTTGTAATTAATTTTTAGATTAGTCCTGCCGTCTTTTTCATAACCATTAATTTTACCTTTAACAATCGGTCTATTCCGAAAACCGTAAGTAATCACATTCTTGAAATTTTTTTTATTCTTATTAAGTAAGGGGTCGTCATTATTAATAAAAACCAGACCACCATTTTTGTCAGCGATATACAGTAGAGCAGCTTTTTCTAGGTAAACCATGTCTCTGTTTTGTAAAAATTCGATATGAGAATCGCCAATATTTGTAATTAATGCAAAATTGGGTTCGGCAATTTTGGCGGTATATTCAATTTCACCGAAATGATTCGTGCCGTGCTCTAAGACGATAAAATCGGTTTTTTCATTGGCCGACAAAAGAGTAAGCGGCACACCGATATGGTTGTTGTTATTTGCTTCGGTTTTTACCGTAATAAATTTCTCAGAAAGAATCGATGCCAGAATATCTTTAGTAGTAGTTTTTCCATTGCTCCCGGTAATTGAAATTACTCGTGCACCAATTTTTTTTCGCCACTTATTGGCTATTTCACCCAGTGCTATTACTGTATCGGGTACTGAAACAATTGTGGTACGATATGTATCAAAAGTGTTCGATTCGAAAATCTTTTTAAGTTTTCTTTTATTAACAATGAGCGCACTGGCACCTTTTTTTACTGCTTCGCCTACAAAATCGTGTCCGTCAAATCGCTCGCCTTTAATTGCAACATAAACGCATTTGTTTTCTATTTTTCGGGTGTCAATCGAAACTGTGCTTACTGGTTTATAATAGTCCGGATTAAAAATTTCAGCGCCTTTAAGTTCGAACAGGTCTTCCAGCGATATTTTTATTTTACCACTCATAAATTCAAGTATTTAATTGCAGTTTCTTTATCTGAAAAATGTTTTCTTACTCCGTTTATTTCCTGATAATTCTCGTGTCCTTTGCCAGCGATCAGAATAACGGCATTTTTTTCGGATTGTTGTATTGCTTCTTTAATTGCCTCTTCTCGGTTTTCTATAACTGAATAATTACTCTTCGTTATGCCGTGTATAATTTCATTAATAATAGCAGAAGGGTTTTCGGTACGTGGATTATCCGAAGTAACAAAAACCTTAGTGCTCATTTCGGAAGCAATTCTGCCCATTATCGGTCGTTTGGAACGGTCGCGGTCGCCGCCGCATCCGAATACTGTATAGACCGGTCGACTGTAACCCACGATATTTCTTATAGCTTTTAATGCCTGCATCAAAGAATCAGCTGTATGAGCGTAATCGATGATCACCTTCTTTTCTCCTTCAGAAACCACTTCAAATCTTCCCGGAACTTGAGGAGAATTTTCGATTGCACTGACAACTTTTTCGATTTCGATCGATTCCAGAACTCCAACTGCAAAGGCTGCTGCAGCGTTGTAAGCGTTAAAATGGCCAATCAATTTTGTGTGTAATCTATGTTCTTTATTTTTATATACAATTACAAAATCAGTCCCATCCAGTGAATATCTTATATCCTTAATTCTGAAATCAGCTTTTTCGGATGTGCCATAACTAACTACTTTAGCTTTTGTATTTCGCACAATTTCATTTGCACTCGGATCGTCCGCATTTATAACAGCCGATGCTTTCTGTGGAAGCATATCAAACAAAATTTTTTTTGCTTTGAGATAGTTATCAAAAGTCAAATGATAATCCATATGGTCGGAAGTAATATTTGTAAAAATGGCGTAATCGAAATCGAGAAAATCTACACGGTGTAAGTCCAGTGCATGTGAAGAAACTTCCATCGAACAATATTTACAATCTGCTTTCACCATTCTATCGAGTAAATAATTAATTTCGTGAGATTGTGGAGTTGTTAGCATTGTTTTGAATTCTTCATCGCCTATATAATTCGCAATTGTTCCTATTAAGCCGGCATTATAACCAGCAAACTTAAAAAGTGATTTAAGATAAAATGCAGTCGTGGTCTTACCCTTAGTGCCTGTTACTCCGATTAATTTTATTTTTTTTGAAGGGCTATTGTAAAATCTGTCGGAGAATTCGGCCAGTGCTTTTCTGCTGTCTTCAACCAATATTCTAACTGCATTGCAGTGTTCGAAAATCATGTCGGGCACAACTTCGGGATCCTGCAATACAACCGCCTGTACACCTTTATTCAATGCATCTTGAATAAATTTATGTCCGTCGGTTTTAAAACCTTTGATTGCAAAGAAGAGCGTATATTTGTCCACATTCCGGGAATCGATAGAGAGATTATTAATTTCCTTCTCTTCGGCATTACCCGTTACCTGTTTAACGTGGACGTTATTTAAGAGCTCGCTTAGTTTCATTTCAATTTAGATTCAGAACTTTACTGTTGATATTTAGTTGACATTTAATATTGCATATTGAGCTGGAGGAAAGTTTTTCACCTGGCTCAATACTTTGCGAAACTACATATCCACTACCATTAATTTTATATTTTATTCCGAGTCTATTCAGTATCACTATGGCATCGCGCAAATTCATTTTTCTTAAATCGGGCATCACACCTTTTTGAATATTTTTTTTGATCGATTTATCAGGTAGCATCTTTTTTTCGTTAGTTGGATTAAAAAATTTATCATAATAACTTTCATTTGTATTTACATCTTCGGCAATCAACTGTTCAATTAATTTCTTTTTCCTTACAATTTTTTTTCTTATTGGTGCAAGTGATAAATCGTATTCAAGAAGACGATTGGCAACGTTTTTAAAAACCGGAGCAGCTACCAGACCGCCGTACTTTGCGATTTCAGGCGAATCGATCAAAATCAGGCAGACAATTTGAGGATTTTCGGCCGGCAAATAACCTATGAAAGACGAATTATACTTGCCTTTTACATATTTGCCGTCGACCAGCTTCTGCGAAGTGCCAGTCTTGCCGCCTACATAAACATAATCAAGTTGAGCGGCCGTAGCAGTGCCGTTTTCTACAACACCAATCATCATATCCCTAATTTTATGGGACACTTCTTCATCAATTACCCTTCTTATTTTTTTCGGTTCACTAATGCTGACGACTTCTCCATTTGAATTCGTAATTTTTTCAACCACATAAGGTTTATAGAGGACTCCACCGTTTATTAGAGCACTGAATGCTGTAATCATTTGCAAAGGAGTTACCGAGAATTCATAACCGAACGACATAAATGCTTTGGAGAGCTTTGAAAAGCTTTTTGGCTTTTTCAAATAGCCTTCAGCTTCGCCCGAAATTTCGATATACGTAGGATTACCAAAACCGAAATTTCGCAGATAGCGATAAAAAAGTTCGTCCGATATGCGAGTCGACAATTTTGCTACTCCAACATTACTCGATTGTTCAAGAACTTCTCTTACAGTAAGAATATCATGAGGATGAGTGTCCGTTATACTGGTTTTATAAAAAGTGATTTTTCCTCCTTCGACGTCAATTAATTCATTTTCTTTTGCAAGTTTTTCATTAAATAAAATTGAGAGAACAAAAGGTTTTATTGTCGAACCAGGCTCATACGTGTCGGTAAGGGCTCGGTTTCTTCTTTCTTCAGCTGAGAAAAGATTATAATTGGCTGGGTCGAAGTCAGGAACGTTTGCCAATGCAAGGATTGCACCGTTATTCGGATTCATTATTATACCGACGCCTGAATGGCCGTTATATTTTTTTATTCCTGCAATAAGTTCTTCCTGCAGTATTTTTTGATAAGTTTTATTAATTGTCAACACCACATTATTACCTGGGACTGGGGGAATGGAATGATTCTCATCAACTGAAATTATTTTACCCAGCACATCTCGTTCAAATAAATACCTGCCGTCTTTACCTGCAAGAAACTCGTCGTAAACTTTTTCGATGCCTTCAACGCCCTTCAATTCTCTATTAACGTATCCAATAATGTGAGCCGCTAAATTTCCATAAGGATAAACTCGCGTGAAATCTTCTTCATAAAAGAAACCATCTATAACAAGCTTTTTCAGATTGAGTGCTTTTGACATTGGTACTTTTCTTTCGATACAAACGTTGCGCTTCCCGTTACGAATAATTTTTTTGTAGTAAGAGACAGGCTTGCCGAACGTTTTCGAAAAAGCCTTAGATATAGTATCTATCTGAGATTCGTTAATCATTCTCGTATCGACAAAGAAAGAAACGTTGTCGCGCGTAAAGGATAGAACTTCGCCATTACAGTCCTTAATAGTACCTCTCTCGGCCCGAATAATTCTGGGTTTGTTCTGCTGGCGTTCGGCAACGAGGGTGTAGTATTCGTTTTTGAGTATCTGGATCGAAAAAAGTTTTGCCAGTAAAAGCAGAAAAAAGAGAAAAACAAATCCAGTAACAATCAAAGCTCTTGAATTAATCATATTTTTCTTGCAATATTTTTTCAAGCTGTTCTATCTGGTATTTATCCACATGTATTGTTTTAAGATTTTCAATTGGGCCTTGCATTCCAAGTGAATCTTTTGCGATTTTTATAATTTTTTCTTCGGAAGTTAACTTTTGAATTTCCACTGTGCTCATCTCGATGCTATTTAATTTTTCGTTGAGCAATTCAGTCTTGTTAATTTTTTCACGTTTCATATTTTTGATTTCGTTTACCGTGGCGACGTGGAGAAAAATCAAAAATGCTAAAGCAAATACAATAAAAAGGAAGCGTACTGTCGACGATTTGCTCATACTAAATTCTCTCGGCTGCTCTTAATTTTGCACTTCTTGCCCTGCGATTTTTTTTAATCTCCTCTTCGGAGGGTACGATCGGTTTGGTATTAATCAATTTTAACCGTGCTTCTTTATCACAAACACAAATTGGACTTTGAGGCGGACAGACACACTCGAGAGTTTCATATTTAAACTTTTCTTTTACAATTCTATCCTCGAGTGAATGAAAGCTAATTACGACAATTCTGCCTCCCTTCTTCATAAGATCAATCGATTTGTTGAGGAATATTTCGAGTTCTTCCAGCTCGTTATTGACATAAATACGTAGAGCCTGAAATACACGCGCAAGAGTTTTGTTCAAAAATCTTTGTGGGATGATATCAGCAATTATGTTTCTCAACTGGCTCGAAGATTCAAACTTATTTTTATTTCTGTACTCGACAATTTTTCTGGCAATTTGTCGCGATTTTCTTTCCTCGCCGTACTTAAAAATAATACTGGCTAATTCTTCTTCTGAAGCGGTATTCAGGAATTCAGCGGCTGTAATGCCTTCCGATTTATTCATCCTCAGATCAAGGGGTGAATCCTCTCTGAACGTAAAACCTTTGTCGGGATCGTCGAGTTGTAGAGAAGATACCCCCAGATCTAAAAAGATGCCGTCAAACATTTCAATGAACTCGATCTTTGCTATAATATCAATATTTGTAAACGATGTATTGTATACGATGTATCTTGACTCGTTTTCGAACAATTTTTTGCAATGGTTAAACGCATCAAAATCTTTGTCGGTGGCAACGAGTCTACCTTTTTCGCTCAATGAGCTCAAAATTTTTTCTGCATGTCCACTGTAGCCAGCCGTCCCTTCGAAATAAGCGCCGTCTCTGTTCCATACTAATAACTCCACGCTCTCCTTCAGGAGAACCGGTTCGTGTCGATTCATTTTTTCTTATTCGACATTACCTGTTTTGCAATTTCAGCAAACGATAATCTATTTTCTTTCTTATGCGCTTCGTAGATAGAAGGATTCCAGATTTCGATTTTTTTATTCTGTCCGAGTATGAGCACGTCCTTTTCGATTTCGGCGAACTCAATTAGTTTTTTTGGAATCAGCAGACGAGCCTGCGAATCGAGCTTGTCTTCCGATGCATACTCAAACAATAGTCTTTTGAAGACAGATTCTTCTGGATCGAAATCGTCGAGTTGATTTATACGCGGCAATACTTCTTCGCGCCAATAGTCGAGTGGATATAAATCGATACATTGCACAATTCCTCTTGTCATCACAAATGTATCATTGGCAGCTTCGTTTATATACTTCCGATACTTGGATGGTATACTTACCCTTCCCTTTGCATCCATCGAATATGTGAAGCTACCTATAAACATATTTCTCCACTTTTATACACTTTTTACCACTTGGGTGCAAAATAACTGTTTTTATATGGGATTGTCAAGACATTTTTCGAAAAAAAATAGATTATCCACTTTTGTGTGATTGCGGATAATCCAGATTAACTATTGGAAAAGCAGGGGTGTAGTTAAATAGAAAGATAAATGAGGGAATAAAGATTGGAGCCATCTGGGGGACTTGAACCCCCGACCCGCGCATTACGAATGCGCTGCTCTACCAGCTGAGCTAAGATGGCTTATAAAAAATACTATCTTAATTTCTTTTTGTGACGATTTTTACGTAGTCTTTTTTTACGTTTATGCGTCGCCATTTTATGACGTTTTCTTTTTCTACCGCAAGGCATTTATATATTCTCCTTTTTAATGTGAATTAATCAATTCCTGGGCTCTTTTACCGATATTATTATTTGGATCTATTTCGACAGCTTTTTTCCACCATTCAATTGCTTCGTCGTGCTTTCCAGTTGACAAACTGACGATACCAAGATTGAGATGTGCTATCTGGTGATCGGGTTGGTATTTAAGAGCTTCTTTCATCCATTTTTCAGCTTCTGTATAATTCTGCATCTCGTAATAACAAACTCCCATATCAACCAGCACATCGGCATCCGACGAATCGTATTTCAAATATTCTTGATACCAGTCGATTGCTTTTTGTTTAAATCCCGAATCATTGAGCATGTGTGCTAAGGTTAGAATTTTTTCCTTGTCGCCGGGATTTGCTTTAAGTTCATTTTCAAGAGCATTAATTTGTTGTAAATTCGATAAGTCAACACCATTATGAACATCTTCAAAATCTTGAGATGCACTCTCTTTAATCTCAGGTTCGTCGAATACTCCGGAAGAATAAAGTATTACTCCTCCAACAACAATCAGCAAAAGAACAAGATAGATTATTTTTTTAAAACTGAGTACTTTTTCATTAGACGAATTAATATCATTACTTATTACGTTTTTAGACTTTCCCGTTTTAGTCCCACAATAAGGGCAATAAACAAAATCCTTTTCCAGCTTTTTGCCGCACGATATACATTTCAAATCGTCATTCATTCGAATTAGCTTTTTGTTTTTCTTTCATGCCTCTGTCAACTGCTTCTTTAAAATCCTTCGAGAACTTGAATACCGGAACATAATGTTCGTCTACAAATACCTGTTCGCCTGTTCGGGGATTACGGGCGTAACGGGATTTTTTCTTTTTAACCTTGTAACTTCCGAATCCTCTGATTTCAATGCCGTTTCCTTCCTGAAGCGCCTGTATTACAGTATTAAGAAAACCTTCAATTATTGCTTCAGTCTCGAGTTTCGTCAATCCAGTACCGTTTGCAACCCGTTCTACAATGTCTGCTTTAGTCATCTCAACACCTTTAATGCTATTTTTTAGCACAGAAAAATATTAAATAATCCGATAAATTCCAATTCTAAAATGATTTACAGATATTACTTAACCCCATTTGTTTCATTGTGACACACAAGTCTTAAACTAAGTCTCAATTTCTACTGGAAATCAGTTTTTTTTACGCTTTTTTATATGGCACGGGAATTGTTCATTGAATTGCAAAACAAACAGAGAATGAAAGGAATTCGAAATGACCCTCTTACCGATTATTTATACAAGCTTGATCTTCTTTTTCAGTCTGATGTTACTGGTGCTACTGGTCTCTTATATCACATTTAAATTGAGAAAACAAGAAAATCCTGCTATCGTTGAGGAAAGGGATAGATTAATTCAAAAACAATACAATTTCCAGAACCCATCTATAGAAAAGCCGTACTATCAACAATACTATGAAAGGCCACGTACCGCAGTCCGTCTGGATGAGATAAAAAAGCCAGAAAAGAAAAGGAGCACTTTCCCCCCACGTCCTCGTGCTACTTCAACAAAAAAGCGTATTGAAATTATTAATGAAAAATTTATCGATAAGAGCGCTTCCTATAACAATGTTTTCTTTAACAACTACGCTGACTAAAAATAATCCGCTTTAATTTAAGAAGTAATTTGTATATTTTGGGTTATGGAATTAATACCTATTATATACAAATTACTTCTGGTAGTTTTATTTCTCTCCCTTTTAAGTATCGGGATATCATACCTAAAAAACAGACGTACAAAAACCGAAGAGCCTAAAGAAACAAAAACCTATACAGTAAAAAAGATTCTCCCTCACCCACCTCCGAATCCAGCGCCAAAGAGCGACCCAATCAAAAAAGAAGAAAAGTTTTATAAGCCGCTTGTAACCAATTCGGGTATAAAAGATAAGAATATGGAAAATCCCCGCATTGAGATTATTAAGGACCTTAAATCAAAAGGGAAAAAATAATTTAATTTTCCCACTTTCATTTACTATCTCGTTCCAAGAAAAAGAACAAAATTAATTAAAAAACTGTTAATGCATAAAAATGGAGAAAATAATGCAGAGCAAAGAATTCAAGATTGAAGGGATGAGCTGCCAGCATTGTGTAATGGCAGTAAAGAAAGAACTATCTTCGCTTAATCTGGAATCGGCGGAGGTAGAAATCGGCAAAGCAAAAGTAATTTTTGACGAGACAAAAGTAACTGAAGAACAAATTATTAATGCGATCGAAGAAGCTGGATATAAAGTAATTGAAAACTGAGATGAAAAACTATAAACTCCCCGTCGAGGGGATGACATGCGCAAGTTGCGTTACGCGTGTAGAGAAAATAATCGGAAAATTCGATGGCGTAAAAAATGTCAACGTTAATCTTGCAACCGAATCCGTTTCGTTTGAAACGGAAAAAGAAGTCGACCTAATTAAAATTGCTGAAGCAGTAAAAGAATATGGCTATCAATTACGAATTGATGCTCTGAAAAATGAAAACAATTCTGCAGAACAGGAAACGGATAGATACTATTTGGAACTAAAGAAGGAATTTTATTTTGCCCTTGCTTTTACAATCCCGATTTTCATAATTAGTATGATAATGGAGTACGACTTTTTTTATAAGTCATTCCCGTTGAACAAAACTCAAACCGAGAAGATTCTTTTTCTTTTGACCACTCCAGTTATTTTCATATCAGGGAAACGCTTTTATTACTCTTTCTGGAATAATCTCAAGCATTTTGCGTTCGATATGAATTCTTTAGTTGCTATTGGAACCGGCGCTGCTTACAGTTACAGTACAATCGCAATATTATTTCCCGAATTTTTCCATAGGCAACCACACGTCTATTTCGATACGTCGGTTGTAATCATTACGTTGATTTTAATGGGAAAATTACTCGAGCACAACTCTAAACGAAAAACTAATACGGCTATTCGTAAATTACTCGAGTTACAACCCAAGACCGCAAGAATTCTGATTGACGGAGAAGAAAAAGAAGTTAATATAACGGATTTGAAGTCGGGCGATATTGTCGTAATCCGCCCGGGCGAAAAAATTCCTGCCGACGGAATAATTATCACCGGCACTTCATCGGTTGACGAATCAATGATTACCGGCGAAAGCCTTCCAGTTGAAAAAACTGCAGGTTCTAAAGTTGTTGGAGGCACAATCAATAAATACGGAACGTTCAATTTCAAAGTCACTCAAACTGGAGAGAACAGCATACTGGGCAAAATTATACAAATGGTGGAAAGTGCCCAGGCAAGCAAACCGCCAATACAAAAGCTCGTCGATAAGATTGCGGCTGTTTTTGTGCCTGCAGTAATAATCGCCGCTGTATTGACTTTCTTGGGATGGTATATCTTCTCAAACGGCCATTCGATCAGTAGAGCTATGATTAACTTCGTCGCTGTACTGATTGTCGCCTGTCCCTGTGCTCTTGGCCTGGCAACTCCCACGGCAATCATTGTAAGTTTGGGAAAAGGTGCCTCGAATGGAATATTAATTAAAGACAGCGAAAGCATTGAACTGGCACATAAATTATCCGTAATTATTTTCGACAAAACCGGCACAATTACAGAGGGCAAACCTTCGGTCAAAGAAATTATTACTCTGAATAATTACGACAAAGAAGAACTTCTTCTTTATACAGCATCTCTCGAAAGGAAGTCAGAACACCCAATTGCAAAAGCAATTACAGAATACACGAATAATAAAAACCTCTATGAACCACAAACTTTCAAAAGTCTAACAGGTTTTGGAATTTCGGGCATAGTTAACGACAAACCAGTAATTGTTGGTAATCTTAAACTATTGAAAGAATTTTCCATAATTACAAACAATGACGAAAATATTTATAATGAACTTTCCCAAAAAGGGAATACAATTATATGTGCTGCAATTGATGGAAAACTTGCGGGTTTTATAATTATAGAAGACAAAATAAAACCCGAAGCTCCAGAAGTGATTGCGGCTCTAAAAAAAATGAATATTAAAACAGTTTTGTTAACCGGAGATAACAAAGCCACAGCCGAAAACATTGGCGGGATGATCGGATTTGATGCTATACATGCTGAAGTGTTACCCGATCAGAAAGTAGAAATTGTGAAGAAATATCAGAACAAAGGCGACAATAAAATCGTGGCTATGATAGGCGACGGCATTAACGACGCCCCAGCACTGGCTCGGGCAAATTTAAGTATTGCAATCGGTACAGGTACAGATATTGCAATCGAAACGGCTCAAATTACACTCACCGGAGGAAAACTAACGGGTGTCATCAAAGCAATTAACCTGTCGCGCGCTACGATTAAAACAATTAAACAAAATCTCTTCTGGGCATTTATTTATAACACTCTACTGATTCCGCTGGCAGCATTGGGTATGCTTAATCCGATGATTGCAGCTCTTGCAATGTCATTTAGTTCTGTCTCAGTCGTTACCAATTCACTCCGTTTGAAAAACAGTAAACTTGATTAACACCCCACGAAAAAATTTATACCTTACAGAATTGAGTTTCATAATTAGTTCAAATTCTATAAATTAGTTTTTCCCTTATAACCAAGTGAGGAATGTTGATGGAAAAGAATAGCAAAACAGTTACTGCTGGACAAAGCTGGAAATTTCCAAAAGAATTCTGGCTTGCTAATTTTATGGAATTATGTGAACGCGCAGCTTACTACGGTTTTTTTATTGTTCTAACACTTTACCTGACAGATATTGTCGGTTTTTCAGATACAGAAACTGGAATTGTGGCAGGTGTATTTTATGCATTGCTTTATTTCCTGCCTCCTTTCGCAGGTGCAATATCTGATAAAATTGGTTTTAAGAAAGGTTTAATTCTCGCTTTTGCCCTTCTTACAATTGGCTATTCCCTGTTGGGAGTTTATCATGAAAAAATTCCAGTACTTTTTTTTCTATTTATTGTTCTCGTTGGTGGTTCATTTATAAAACCTCTGATCACAGGTACTGTAGCAAAGACGACTTCCGAAGAAACCCGGGCACGTGGCTATGCCCTCTTTTATTGGATAGTTAATATAGGCGCATTTAGCGGAAAAACTTTTGTTCCGTATGTAAGACAGGGAATTGGTCTGGAATATGTCAATTTCTTTTCCGCAGGGATGTCGTTTCTTGCTATGCTCTTTGCTATTTTCTTTTATAATCAAAACGACGCATCCTACACTACGAAAACTATTAAAGACGTAATAAATTCGTTAAAAAAAATAATGACCTCACCGAGGTTATTATTATTGATACTCATTGTCAGCGGTTTCTGGACAATACAGCACCAGCTTTATGCAACCATGCCGAAGTATGTAATTCGTCTTTTAGGTGAAGATGCTCGTCCGGAATGGCTGGCAAATGTAAACCCAGCTGTTGTAGTTTTATTTGTTGTTCTGATAACAAATTTAATGAAAAAACAAAAGGCAGTTACATCGATGTTAGTCGGGATGCTTTTAATGCCTTTTTCGGCATTGGCAATGTCGGGCAGTCAATGGCTGGAAGGAATTACAGGACCTTCAGTTTCTATACTGGGTTTTTTGACAATGCATCCTCTAACTATCATGATGATAATTGGAATAGCAATTCAGGGACTGGCTGAATGTTTTATATCTCCCAGATTTTTAGAATACTTTTCTCTTCAAGCGCCAAAAGGAGAAGAAGGAGTTTATCTTGGATTCAGTCATTTGCATTCTTTTTTATCGGCACTGGCAGGATTTACAATGTCTGGCTTTTTACTGGACGCCTACTGCCCCGACCCAAAAACTTTACCAGCGGGCATAAGTGCTGCAGAAAAAGTAATTTATTACCAGAATGCACACGTCATCTGGTATTATTTTGTAGGCATCGGACTTGTAGCAGCAATTGCATTGTTCATCTTCAAGATTGTAACAGAAAGAATCGATAATCGCAATGCCACTATCAATCACTGAAAAAAAGATATTTCTGGTCGCTGCAATAGACAACAAATTTTTTATGATAAGGGAACGAATGTTTGCCTTTTTTATTAGCACAAATTATTCTAACGGGGATTTCTCCGCAAGGCTCTATTCGTTCCTTTATTTTTAAGACATTTTTCAACGTGTCATAGTCAAAACTCTTTTTCAATTTATTAATATAGACTTCGGTCTTTTCAAAGTCGATTCCATATTTATCGGACAATTTAAAAGATGCTTCGACTGTATCGTTTTCATAATTCAAACTCTCCGGCAAAAACGTTATTTGAGGAATGCTCGTCATAAAGTACTTCGCAAGTCCGCGGAATATACCCCATGCCTGTATCTTATTGAAAGTATCGTCGTTTAATCTAAGAATTTCAAGCCTGCTGGTATGAAAACCACATTCTACAAGTATGGCTGGAATTTTTGATTTGCGCAGAACATAAAAACCCTCGCCCGGATAAATTACATAGTCAGAATAAGTACCGTCAAACGAACCGAGTCCTCCTGGATTTCCCATTACATACGATAAATCCCGCTGGATATATTTTGCAAGGTCGTTGTTACATGGCTCATATTCATAATGACCTGGCGATGCATGATAAAACGTGGAAGTATAATTTGTATAATTATCGTCTGAATTTGAAGATGCATTGTGATGAATGCTTATGAATAATTCTGCCTGAGTTGAATCCGCCAGATCAATTCTTTTCTGCAGCGGGACAGTAATATCCGACGTTCTCGACATGTATACTTCCGCTCCTGCCATTTCAAGATATTGCTTGAGATAGAGTGCCACTCTAAGGTTGACATCCGCCTCAATAATTTTACCATCACGGCTTTTGTTTTTTCTATCCTCGCCGCCGTGTCCCGGATCGACAAATATTTTCCTGTTCTTCAGGAATTCAGAATATTTTTTTATAGTCTTTATCCTGACCGCCTCTTCTTTCCAGTCGGGGGGCATTTCGTAAAGCGGGAATTCAACGGCAGCACAGCCCGAAAGATAGATCACCGCTATTGCTATGAAAAGGACTTTATACATTTCCCACCTTTGAGCGCATAGTGGCATTTTCTGCAATGATTTAAATTAGGTGAGTAATCCGATTTATTAATTTTATCGATTGTACTTCTGATTACATTACCAAATTGTTCCACTTCCTTTCTCGTTAAGTCTTTTTTTACACTAATATCTGGATGCTTGATAAAAATGAGTCTCACTTCGTAACGATTTACTTCTGGATACACTTTACTTATAAGATAAGCATAAAACTTTAACTGCGGGAAATAATTTTCAGCTTTTGAATGAATCTCATTTTCATCAACATTATCAGTTTTGTAATCGACGATAATCAATTTATCATTTTCAAATATCAACTTGTCGATTATGCCGTAAAGATAATTTTTCCCATCCTGCGCATAAAACTCGGCCTCGTTAATGTAAGACTTATATTTCTGTAATTCGTCATAAGTACTCGATTCATAAAACTTTTTAAGGTCGTTGAGTATATTTTTTTTCATTTCTTCAATTGAGTGGTGTATCATTTCTCTTTGCAGTAAATCTGAAAGCTGTTTTTCGATCTCTTCATATTTAGTTTCTTTTTCAAGAATTGCATGAATTATTCTGCCCTTGACGTCGGAGTAGCTTTTAACTTCATCATCTTCATTGTCCTTGAAATCATAATTAAATTCTTTTTGCTTTACAATTTCAAAAGTGAGAGAATAGCCGAGCTCATAGATTAATTGATATTTAATCGGGCATTGATTAAAGATTGCAATTTTAGTTGCGGAAATTATTTCTTTTTCCGGTTCATCTTCAATCTCACCAATTAATGGCTTTTTCTCGATAGTATTATTTTTTGAACTTTCATAAATCGAATCTTGATACGATAAATTTCTATGCACAGGAATTTTGAGTTCCATTTTTTTACTGTATACATCAATTTCTTTAGAGTCGAGGTTCATAAATTCAACTTCATCATATAAATTTATTTCCTCAATGCCATCGATGTTTTCAATTTTCAAACCATTAGATAGTAAATCCATAAAGGAATTTTTTTTGATATCATTTCTTGAAGAAGTGATAAAAAGATAATTTTCTGCTCTTGTCAATGCAACATAAAACAATCTTTTCATTTCAGCTATCTCTTTCTTTTGAACAATATAGTTATAAAGTGTTTCAATCGAATTCGATTTTTTCTCACCCGTAAAATCATAGTCTGTATACACCTTTGAAATAATACCCAGTTGTTTATCAATACCAATTCCATCATATCCTCCGCTCGTTTCATTTGCACCGAAGACAAATACGGCTTTGTATTCAAGCCCTTTAGCCTGATGAATGGTCAGTAAATTAACGGCATTTTGATTTTTAGATACGGCTGCCTGACTTTCGTCTTCGAAATTTTCGATATAGTTTCTCAGTGCTTCTCTGAAATCATAGAGGTTCACAAAGTTTTTTATCGTGAAATTTCTTGCAATTGCGATAAGTTTATTGAGATTAGCCAGTTGTTGTTCGGCGTCTCTTTTTGACGATATTACAGCCCAGTAACCAGTATCGAGCAATATCCTTCTTATAAGTGCATACGGTTTTTCAAAAGTTGCCAGTCGAATATGCTCGGCTAATAAACTCGCTACCTGTTTATATTTTTCATCAGTCTTGGAAATGTTAATAAGTTTTTCATAAAACGAGTTTCCTTTCGTCATAGAAATTTCGAGCAATTCGGAATCTGAAATCGAATAAAAGGGCGAACGCAAAATACCGACCAAAGCTGCATCGTTTTCCCTGTTGATAATAAACGATAAATAATTAAAGACATCACCGACAACCTGCTGCTGATAGAAACCTCTGCCACCTACAATTGAATAAGGAATCTCTCTTTTAATAAATTCAGTTTCCAAACGATCGAAAAGTTTTCTTTTTCTGCAAAGTATTCCAATATCGCCGGGATTTAATTTTTCATAGTTCAGTAATTCGTATATTTTATCGGCTACCAGCATTTCTTCACTTATCTCTCCACCATTGGCAATGAGCAATTCAACTTTTCCCTTTTCGGTCTCGGGTCGGGCGCAAATTAATTTGTCGTACTTAACTTCGTTGAACAGGTTTCTGAGTTCTTCATTCTTAACCGAGAATAGATTCTCAAACAATTTATTTACAAATAGAACAATTGGCGGCGACAGTCTAAAGCTGTGAGGTAATGTAAGAACAGCCCCTCCTTCTCTCTTCGATTCGATGACATTTCTTGTCTTGTTAAAAACCTCGAGTTCAGCATTCCTGAACATGTAAATACTCTGCTTTTCGTCGCCCACAACGAACAAATTTCCGTGTTTCAAAAAATCGAGTATCGGCATGAAAATATTATATTGCAATTCGTTTGTATCTTGATACTCATCAATCATTATGTATTTATAACGCGTCCTGAGATATTCCCTTGCAGATTCCAGTTTCACAACTTTTTCTGTAAGCAGAAGGATATCTTCGAAATCAACGTAACCTCTTGCTTTTTTCTTATTGTTATATAATTCAATTACTTTTTCAACAACATGTATAAAGGCTTTCCCAAACTCTATTAATTTAATAATCACGTTATCTTCCCAGTCACAATCGATGATATTATTAAAATCTGAAAGGAAGTTTTCAATGGTCTGAATTTCTCTTTGTACTGTTTCTCGTTCTTTATTGAGATAACCTCTGTTGGACAATTTCCTGGTTGAACTTGTTAAAATAATACTCTTCAGTTCTCTCAAATTGGATAGAAGAGCAGGCAAATTTTCTTGTGTTAACTGTCTGCTTAAAATTATATCCACAGACGATATTAAACTTGAAGAAGGATTTACTTCTTTAACTTTTCTATTTACCGTTTCAACCGCATTTAAGAAGAGATGCAAATCATCGGCAAAAATTAATTTTAATACATGCTCATATATTTGCTTGAGTATCATGAGAATTTCATCAGTAGATTTTGCATAAAATTCATTGATGTTTTCGATAATTTTTCTTTTTGATATCGACTGTTTAATATTAGTTATAAGCTGGTACTTTCCGCCGAAGAATCTGATAAGAAATTTTAAGCGTTCCGATTCTTCAGGAACTTCAATCATATTTTTCAGTGCATCATCTATACAAATTTCGAGTAAATCGTCGGCTTCGGATTGTTCGATAGGAATAAAATTGGCGTCGAGATTTGCTTCGGGCGCAAATTCACGTAGTATGTTTAGACAAAAGGAGTGAATCGTTGAAATGTTTGCATTAACCAGCTGGCTCCGCAGAGATTCAATTACTTTTCTCTTGGTAAAATTAGTTTCGTTTTTAATCCTTTCTTCTATTTCGATAGCTATTCGTTTCTGCAATTCCCCAGCTGCCTTGTCGGTAAAAGTAATTGCAACAATATTTTCGATATCGACATTGCCGGAAAGATTCTCGTTAAGAAGGATATCAACATATCTTCTGGCAAAGACAAAGGTTTTTCCAGCTCCAGCATTTGCAGTCAATAAAATATTTTTATCGTATCGAAGTGCTTTATCCTGAAAGGGAGTTAATTTCTTCATGGCTTTGGTTTAATCAATTTTATTTTAAATATGGTACCTTCCTTCGAGGTTTTAGTCAATTCAATTGTGCCGCCAATGCTTTCAATGAATCGGCGAGAGAGCTTTAGCCCCAAGCCCATTCCTTGCTTTTTTGTAGTAAACTTTTCCTCGAAAATTTTATCGATAAATTCTTCTTCAATCCCTTCACCGTCGTCTTCAACCGTTATTTCATAAATATTATCAAATTCTTTGACGTCGACTATAATATTTTTTGCCTTAGCCTGAACGGAATTTCTGAACAGATTAACAAATGTTCTCGTAAAGTGTTGTTCATCACCTTCAACAATAATTTGTTCAGATGATTTAATAAAATTTATGTTAATCCTTTCCGATTGAAACAGATCGATTACCGATTCAATAATTTTGACCAGGTCTATTTTTGAAATATTTAGTCTTGGCATTCTTGCAAAGTTAGAAAACTCCGAAGCGATATTTGTAAGAAGCTCAATCTGGTTTATGACGGTATTGGTAACTTTATCGAAGATAGTATCGAATTTAGGCGATTTGTCTTTATAAGCAGCAATTAATTGTTGAACAGATAATTTAATAGGCGTCAAAGGATTTTTAATTTCGTGCGCCACCTGTCGTGCCATTTCTTTCCATGCAGATTCTCTTTCCATCATTGCCAGTTCTTCCTGATTTTCTTTCAGACGCTGGACCATCATATTGAATCCTCTGGTTAAATCGCCAATTTCCCCTGTATACTTTCCTTCTATTTTTATGCTGAGGTCGCCGCCCGACAACGACTTGGTTGCATTTGTCAATTTAATTATCGGTTGAGATATTTGATTTGCCAGCAGTGTACTCAATAAAATAAGCAAAATGGAACTTAAAGATAAAATACCAAACATGAATACGTCAAGTTCTATATCCGACAATGGTAATGAGATGTCGTTAAAGAAATCATTTATTTCAAGAATATATTCTTCGTTTTCATTTGTAATTTTTGTATAGAGTGAATTATACTGAATTCCTTCAAAGATACTCCTCAAAAATGTTATGTGTTTATTTCTCTTTTCGATTTCAGAATGTGCTTTATACTTAATCAAAGGAGGTATTAGACCTGACTTATAATAATAAGGCTGTGTCGAATAAAAATATTTTTCTTTTTCAAATACGGTAAACTCAATTGACAAATCGTGAGCAGCTTTTTCAAGTAGCGATTCACTTTTAATCCGTCCCGAATAATTATCCAGATAATTTTTTATCTGAATTGCATACTCTTCAAGTCTTTTCTTAATCAATTCATTGTTCTTCGTCTCGATAAGATTTTTAATATAAACACTCGTAATCAACAACGGGACAACGGAGACAAGCAGAAATCCCGCAATCAATCTCGCTTTATAGCTTTCGAAAAGGCGCAGAGTTTTTTTGTAATTCAGTATTGAGAGTACTAATACCATCATAAAGATAATAAACACGTGTATGAAAAAGACTTTGAAAAAGTCGGATATTTTCCACGATACATTTTTTTCTTCTTTACCTACTCCCACAATCATGCCGGACATTTTAGTAACATAAAAAAGGTATTCTTCCCCATCTATATTTGCGGAAATCCACTCTTCTGAATTTTTTAATTCAGAGATTTGCATGAGTCGATTTAAAAAATTGTTATCTGATTTTATTTTGTCGGTTGAGGATTTTAATATCCCTCCATCTAAATAGGCAACCACCAATCTATTCGGATCAATAACGTCCGAAATAAGTGAGCGTTTTTTAACTATAAATTCGGGCATTGCAGCAAAGCTTAGATTCACCCGGTTGTAGACAACTCCCACCTCGGCATAGCCTGCTTTGTAGTTATTTATGAACAGTGGTGCTACTCCGCGAATTATTTTAGAATCTCCAAAAATGCTCGGTGTTTGAATCAAGACTACGGAATCGGTTTGCTGCGGCTTTGTGGTAATTAACCGTTCAATATTATCATTAGTCAAATAACTACCAGCAGGTTTTCCGTCGACGTAAAAAAAACGGATGAACGATTGTACATTTTCGTTATAAAGAAGACTTTTGTTCCACGCAAGAAAGGCTCGGGCATTCATCCTGTTGCCAAACTCATCATCTAACTCTGTATTCAATTGATTCAGTGTTTGCATTACCATAAAGGAATAAATATTCTCGTCGTTACGTGTAAGTTCAAGTGAAGTTGTTTTGAGCGATTCTTTTTCGAGCTCTGAATTATAATGTATCAATAAACTCACGACCAACACCGAGGCAAGCAATGAGTATAAGACAAAACGCTTAAGCTGACGTGGATTGTTTTTTAAAACAACATAAGCCACAAGCACAAAAAGGGAAATGTATGTAATTCTGATTTGAGGCGTGCCTTGAGGATTTTTTTGAAAATAATCGAACAGAAATCCAGCAATCTGCAAAAACAAAAAGATGCCACCCAATAGTTTGTAGTAATTCTTTTCTCCCTTATATGGAAAAAAGCCATAGAGCGAAGAGAGCAACAGATACGAAAAAAGGATTGCTGAAAATCCAAGCATCAAGATATTAAGATTCATTACCAGAATGTGGGATTCCGGAATTAAATTGAACTCCCTGAAATATCTAATCGACGAATCAAAAACAACACTTCTAATCGACGCTCCAATTCCTCTTAACGTAAGAAGGAAAAATATAGTGAAAGCAAAGAGGGCTACAAAAAATAATATCCAATTTTTGTTTGTGCCCGGCTTTTCACGAGAATATTCTTCAAAGTAGTTATTACCGATTACTATCAATATCGTACCTGCAATTGCGGTTATAAGAAACTCTGCCGGCGATCTAACGAGTCCAAATGCAAAAGGCGAAGAAAAATTTGACGGATCAGTCAGTGCATTGTGATAATAAGTCGAAGGAATTCCGAGGAGATAAATTATGACCCTACCTCCTCCAATTGTCAATGTCCAGAATACAAATCTTATAATCCTGTTTGAACGCTTTACATATCCAAGCAAAATATGGACAGCAATAAAAAAACAAATCAAAATCAGGACAGACTGAATTGTGTAGATATTTTTTTTCAGGTTGTTAATTTCACTATCGAGCGTAGGATTTTCAATGATTACTTTGCAGAGTAAATTGCCAGTCCGCGATTTATATGCAAATGTTCGATACCTGCCATCCTGAATCTTTGTGCCGCTGTTATTATAATCAATCGTAATATTTGTGCCCGCTTCGATCGACAACGAATCGGTAAAAGAGATTCTACTCTCTTCACCATAGAGATTATATTTTTGTTCGAGTATTTCATACGTAAGAATGTAAAACTTGCTTTTTTTATCAACCAGTGTATCGATGTAAGTTAAATAAATTCGCAAGCCATCGTCGTAAAAAAAGGGCAGACCGGTCTTATGTCTTAATGTTGTTTCAATATCGGCTTCTTTATTCCAGTATATTAAACTGTCTTCTTCGTAAACAAAGACAAAATAATTTGTTGAAAGTGAATTTTCGCGCAGAAGCAGCGGTATTCTTTTTTTAACGTTATTATTAAATGAAATCAAGTTATCGACTTTTTTATCGAGAGCTCCCTCAACCAGTGTTTCCGCCTCTTTTAATTTTTCTTCTAAGCGGACTTTCCACATTTTCTTATCAATAAAATATGGAGCGGCAAAAGCAGAAATAAGCAATAGAAACAAAATAGTAATCAGAGAAATCCACTTAAGATTTGATTTTTCGAAAATGCCCTTCATAAAGGTCAATTAATAGTTATTTGTGAAATGCGCCACTGGTCGCCGTATTTCTGAAGCGATATAAACACCATTGCACTTTTCCTAATACCCCTGTAACTCATTCTCAGTGTGCCAGATGAAAACGGATTGATCGTGTCGGTTACCAGATTATCAATCTTAAATGAAACAGGGCGATATATACCAAAAAAGTCTTTCAGTACGTAATAAGCCTGGTTGGCACTGAAATATCCACTCTTACCGTTGAAGAGACTGATAAAAGTTTTGTCAGCGAAATAATTTGAAAAGCGATCAATTGAGCCTGTGGGCAATCCTTCCTCGATATTTGCGAAGATTCTGCTTATATCGGCATCTCTGTTTTGAGGAAATATTGCGATAGTCACAAAAAATAAAATTGCGGTATGGAACAGTAGTTTCAAGGGCCTTCCAAATTTTGTGAACAAGCAAATCACAATACAAAATATACCAAAAGAAAATAAAAAACACGGACGATAATTTCCCTTCAACTTTTTATGCCCTCTCAAAAAAGTACGGGAAATTAAAGTCCGCACAAAAACTACTGTCCTTTTCGATGTAGAGTAAGATTTTTCCGGTCGATTGATTTCCTGTGGATTTTTAATTGTCTGTTTCCTTCCACAATTTGATAAGCCCAATCGAAAATCATTCTATCACCTGTAATTGAACTAATTCTGACTTTTGCGTATCTGTTGTCCCATGTCCAGATAACATATGTATGACCGGCAATGGCTTCCACATATTTAATATTTTCGCCTTCGTTAATGGGCACCCAACCATCAATTGGAGCAAAGCTAACATCATAGATATCATTTGTTGGACCCATATCCTGAATATCTGTGTCTTCCCACACGTTCAAATAATAGACGCCTTCATATTTTTCAAAGAAAAAATCGGTTCCCTCGTCGTTGTATGGAACTACCGAGAAATTACTAAAATCGTATCCTGAATTTGAAGGCGATACATGTAAATCGAATAATGCCCTGCCGAATCCCTCCGGACGCGGAGTGTCGTAAACAACATCGTAGCTTAATTCACTTTCGTTATTGTTGTAATCGAACGCAGTAACAGCATAATAATAAGTAATACCATTGCGCGCGCCATAGTCCACAAAATAATTGTCGTAAGTTGTACCAATTAACTCATAAGTGCCGTCATATGAATAACTATAATAAACATTATATCCTGCAAGGTCTGGTTCTGTATTTCTCTCCCAGTAGATATCCACGCGGTTATCACCCGTAATTGTATTAATATTTCGGGGCGGCATCGGGGGAATATAATCATATTCCCAATCGTTTATGTTATTACATCCTGCAATCAAGATCATCGCCACTACAAATATCAACTTTTTCATTTTAACCTCTGATTTTGGGATTTTAGGTGCAATAAGAGTGCCAGAATAAAAAAAGGATTTCGCTTAATTCACGAAATCCTTTTTACAAAATTGTGTTCAAAAATGGACAGAGGTGAATAAATTAGAGGAACTCAGATATCAATAAACTTGTCTTCGTAATACATTTTACGTTTATTAATTACCGCCACAGCTTTACCGGTCAGTAGTTTTTTGTCGAACGGTGAATTTTTTGATTTTGATTTGAACCTTGCTACATCAACCGTCCAGATTAAATCTGGATCGATGATCGTAAGATTTGCTTTTTCACCTACTTTGAATTGTGGCACTGGCAGATTGAGAATTTTTCTGGGATTAATCGATAATTTCTCCACAAGCTGTTCCATTGTCATTCTTTTTTTGTGTACCAATTCGCTCAGCGCAAGTCCTAATTCAGTTTCGAGTCCGATAATCCCATTGGGGGCATAGATGAATTCCATCTCTTTTTCTTCAATCGAATGAGGTGCGTGGTCGCTGGCTATACAATCAATAGTTCCATCTTTTAATCCTTCTATTATTGCTTCTACATCTTCGGCAGTTCGAAGTGGAGGACTCATTTTGAAATTAGTGTCATAAGTCTTAAGCGATTCGTCTGTGAGAGTAAAATGGTGTGGAGTTACTTCTGCAGTTACTTTAATATTTCTTTCTTTTGCCCAGCGTACGAGCTCAACCGCTTTTTTTGTACTTATATGAGCTATATGAACTCTGCCGCCTGTATATTCAGCCATCAGGATATCTCTTATAACGATAATATCTTCTGAAACTGAAGGCAGTGGTGGTAGTCCGAGAATAGTAGAATTAATTCCTTCGTTCATTGCTCCGCTGGAAAGAGATTCATCTTCGCAATGTTCAATAATCGGAGCGTCGAACATTTTTGAATATTCTAATGCGTTTTTCAGTACAGCTGCAGTTTTAATTGCAACTCCATCATCCGAGAATCCCACGGCTCCGGCTTCATAGAGTTCAAACATCGGTGAAATTGCTTCGCCCTGTCTTTTCTTTGTGGCTGCAGCTATCGGATAGACTTCGACAAGATGCTCTTTCGATTTTTCTTTTATATAACGGACGATCTCTGCACTGTCGATATCCGGCGTTGTGTTCGGCATACAGGCAATTTCTGTAAATCCACCTGCAGCGGCTGCATTCGAACCGGTTTCAATTGTTTCTTCGTCTTCTCTACCCGGCTCTCTCAAATGGACGTGCATATCAAATAATCCAGGCACACAGTATTTTTTTGCAAAGTCATACACAGTCGACTTTTCATAATCTTCATCCGTTAATTCACCAATCTTTCGTATTATGCCGTCTTCAATAAGGAGATCCTTCTTTTCATTTAATTTTTGAGCTGGATTCAAAAGTGTAGCATCTTTTAGTATAATTTTCATTATTCACCTGAATTAATTCATTGTCCCGAGTAAATAGAGTACTGCCATTCGTATAGCAACTCCGTTAGTTACCTGGTCCAAAATGATTTGATAAGGACCGTCGGCAACTTCGGAAGTAAGTTCCACTCCACGATTAATCGGTCCAGGATGGAGTATCAATATATTCTTATTGTTTTTTTCAAGTCTTTCAGAAGTAATGCCGAAGAAATTATGGTATTCTCTGACGGAGGGTATGCGGCTGCCAGCGTCGCGTTCGAGTTGTATTCTCAATACATTGAGAACATCGTTGTTTTTAATCGCCTCGTCAATATTTTTGCATACTTTCACACCGAGTTCTTCAATTCCGACAGGAATCATTGTCGAAGGACCACATACCGATACATTTGCACCCATAGTTTTCAATCCAAAGATATTCGACATTGCCACGCGACTGTGAGCAACATCTCCAACTATGCAAACGTTCAAGCCTTTTAATGTACCGAACTTTTCTCTTATCGAATACATATCGAGCAAAGCTTGCGTTGGGTGCTCGTGAAGTCCATCGCCAGCATTGATAATATTTGCCTTCGATATTCTTGTCAGGAAATAAGGAATACCAGCCGATTGATGCCTTACAACAATCATATCGACTTTCATAGCTTCGATATTTCGTACAGTATCCTTGAAGCTTTCTCCTTTTTTGGTACTGCTTGTTGAAGTCGAAAAATTCACAGTATCGGCAGAAAGGCGTTTCTGGGCAAGTTCAAAGGAAATACGTGTTCTGGTTGAATTCTCATAAAAAAGATTAACTATTGTTTTGCCCTGGAGTGTGGGCACTTTTTTTATAGGGCGTTCCAGTACTTCCCTAAATGTAGTTGCTGTATCGAGTATTAGCTGTATATCTTCTTTTGGAACGCCATATAATCCAAGCAGGTGTCTGCTAGATAATGACATAAATTACTCACTCTTTGTTGTTAGGAGCATTAACTAAATAGATGGAATCTTCGCCATCGATTTCTTTTAGTTTAACTTTAATTTCTTCATTTATTGATGTTGGTATATTTTTCCCGACAAAATCGGCTTTGATTGGCATTTCGCGGTGTCCTCGATCGACAAGAACACAAAGCTGGATTGTGTTTGGTCTGCCGAGGTCCATAATTGCGTCGAGCGCAGCGCGGACTGTTCTGCCAGTATAAAGAACATCGTCGATGAGAATAATATCCTTTTCGTTTATGTCGAAAGTGATATTTGTAACTGACACTTCAGGCTGTTTCAGACGTGTGCGAAAGTCGTCCCTGTAAAGTGTAATGTCGAGAACGCCGAATGGAGGTTCATAATTATCAATCTCTTTTATTTTATTTTTGATTCTTTCGGCAATATATTCGCCACGGGTTCGCATCCCTATTAATACGATATTCTTCGAACCTTTGTTTTTTTCAATTATTTCATGCGCAAGTCGAGTAATTGTTCTGCGCAACCCTTCTTCGTCAACTATTTTTGCTTTTATGTCCATATAAAAAAAATCCTCGTTGACTTTCGTCGCCGAGGTCCTCTTTTTTGATTATTAAAGTATTTATTTGACTCATTCCTTTTTATCTCGCTGGATAAAATTAAAGGATTATTTTAGGAACAAACTTAATACAATTGAAACAAAAAGTAAACAAACCTAGGTGTGTTGTTCAATATTTTTCTGGTTCCGTTATGATTTCGAAAATATAGTTTTCTGATGCCATCAAATCTTTTATTGTCAGTCTTTCGGTCACCGTATCGATGGAATCCTGGATAACTTTCCAGAGTGAACGGAGGGAGCAATCGATCGAGTTGGTACAAAAGTCGGCAGCGCCCGCATGAGATCGGCAAAACGAATCGTCGTATAATCTACCGCCCAATGATACGAGTACTTCACTTACTTTAATTTCTTCCGGCGGACGTGCCAGTGTATATCCGCCGGTCTGTCCTCGTTCAGCCACAAGAAAACCTCCAAGCCTCAATAACCGCAGTATTTTTCCCACGTTGTGGTGTGAAATCTTTTCGGCGTTTGCAATTTCAGGTATGGTCAAAGATTTACCGACGTGGTAAAATTTAGCAATCCTGAGCAATAATCTAAGACCGTATTCTTCCTGTGCGCTGAATTTCAATTTACTACTCCTTAAGCCAGTGGTATTTTAGAACCGCACATTTTTGCAGTTACGAGTTTATCGTATTTTTCCTTCGGAATCGAAGGACCTTTGCTGGAACAGTGCTGTTCAAAAACTTTTGTCAATTCTTCAGCAATTTCTTCAGCATATCGACCTTCAATGCGATGGCGTGGCAAAAAATAAATCACTTTGCCATTCTTAACCAAAGCCATACAAGGGGATGAAGGAGGATAGTCCCCTAAAATATTTTCCCGTATAAAATCGACTGCATCTCTGTCCTGACCTGCAAATGCAGTAACATATTTATCGGGTATTACAGTATGCTGAAGGGCTAAGGTAGCAGCAGGCCGGGCGCTTCCCGCAGCGCAACCGCAAACGGAATTAATCACAAGAAAAATAGTTTTGTCTATATTTGCAGAAAAAATTTCGCGTGCTTTTTCTGGAGTTGGTATTTCTTCAAAGCCAACATAAGTAAGTTCGTCCCTCATTGGCTGTACAGCTTCAGGGTCGTAAAGTGGTGGCTTTTGATTTATATTAAACATGGTATTCCTTTCTTTTTGATTATAAAAATCCAAGTTCGAGTTTTGCTTCTTCGCTCATTTTATCCATACTCCACGGTGGCTCCCAGACTAAATCGATATAAACGTCTTTAACACCTTTAATTTTTTTTACTTTTTCTTTGACTTCAATGGGTAGACTTTCAGCCACCGGGCAATGAGGCGAAGTAAGAGTCATTTTAATGTATGTATTTCCTTCGTCGTCAATTCGTAATTCGTATATCAATCCCAATTCCCAGATATCAACAGGTATTTCGGGATCGTAACATGTTTTAAGAACTGCAATAACTTCCTGTTCCAGTTTTCCTTTTTCGATCATAATTTACTCGAATATTTTTTTAACTTTCAGTAAGCCTTCATAAAGTTTGTCGACTTCTTCTTTAGTATTGTAAAATGAAAACGAAGCTCGTGCAGTTGCTGGCACTCCAAAACGTTTCATTATTGGTTGAGTGCAGTGATGTCCGGTTCTAATTGCAATACCGTCCGTGTCGATAATTGTACCGATATCGTAGGGATGAATACCTTCGATGACAAATGAAATAACCGATGCTTTTTCGCGGGCAGTGCCAATAATTCTCAAGCCTTCTATCTCCGAAAGACGTTCGGTCGCATATTTTAAGAGCATGTCTTCGTAATTAGATAATTCTGCTCTATCAAATTGGTTTACATAGTCGATTGCAGCACCAAGTCCAATTCCGCCGGCAATATTCGGAGTTCCGGCTTCGAACTTTTTGGGAATATCCTCAAATGTGGTTTTTTCAAAAGTGACGGTTCTGATCATATCACCGCCTCCCTGATAAGGCGGCATCATTTCGAGAAATTCAGTTTTACCATAAAGTACACCGATACCGGTAGGTCCAAAAACTTTGTGACCTGAAAACGCATAAAAGTCTGCATCGAGTTCCTGTACATCCACTTTTAAATGCGACATAGCCTGCGCACCGTCTACCAGCACAGGGATATTTCTCGAATGAGCAATTTCTGTAATCTTTTTAATTGGATTGATTGTGCCGAGTGCATTCGAAATGTGAACTACCGAAACCAGGCGGGTTTTATCCGTTATCATATTTTCAAAAGCTTCGAGGTCAAGTTCGCCTGCGTCGTTAATCGGTATTACCTTCAAGTTTATTTTCTTACGGTCTCTAATTAACTGCCAGGGTACAATATTCGAGTGATGCTCCATGTTGGAGATAATAACTTCATCTCCTTCAGAAAAATACTTTGACCTACACAGACTCGAAGCGACTAAATTTATTGCCTCAGTTGTACCTCTTACGAAAATAATTTCCGATGCGCTGATTGCGTTAATAAACTCTTTTACTTTCAAGCGTGCATTTTCGTACTGTTCCGTTGCAAGTTCACTCAGGAAATAAAGACCTCTGTGTATATTGGCGTTGTCGTACGTATAATAATTTGTCAGAGCGTCGATAACTTTTTGAGGTTTTTGTGTTGTTGCAGCGTTATCCAGATAGACTAGCGGCTTGTCGTTAACTAAGCGTTTTAATATCGGGAAGTCGTTTCTGACTTCTTCGACGTTAAATTCTTTCTTTACGAGTTTTTCTACTCTTTGCACTGTATACCCGTTATATTATGTTAATAACTGACTTCCTGCCTATGTAATTCTTCAAAAATCAAATGATTAATTTGTTCTTTGAGTCCATCAATTTTAATTTCGTCACACACATCAGCAGCAAAGGCACGGATAAGAATAGATTTTGCCAGTTCCTCAGGAACTCCTCTCGAACGGATATAAAATTCAGCTTCCTCGTCGAGATGTCCTACAGTTGCTCCATGTGTACACTTAACATCGTCTGCAAATATTTCCAGTTGAGGTTTGCTATCGATACGTGCCTCGGAAGAAAGTAAGACAGTTTTGTTTTGCTGATATGCATTTGTTTTTTGTGCATCCCGTCGTACTATAATCTTTCCGTTGAATACACCACGAGAATTATCGTCCAGAATTCCTTTGTACAATTCATTGCTGATTGAATTTGGTTTTGCGTGATCTACAAAAGTATGATTGTCGATATGCTGATCTACTTTACCAAGATATAAACCGTAATAATGAGTTTCGATATTTTCGCCATCGAGTTTCGAATTGACGTCGTTACGTGTAAGCTTACCACCGAAATTAATATTATAATGATTTAGTACGCTTCGATCTTTTTGAATTGCCTGAAACTTTTCAATATGGTAAGACGACAGGCTCTCTCTCTGGATTTTATAAATGTCAACCAGACTATCTTCTTCGAGAAATAATTCGGTAACAGCGTCTGTAAAGTAAGACGTTTTCGTGTTGCCATAGTAATTGAATACAATCGCAGCTCGAGTGTTCCTGCCTGCAATAATTAAATTTCTCGGAGCAATCAAGAGATTTTCTTCGGAATCCCCGTTAAGATAAAGCACCTGCAAGGGTTTGCTAAATTCACTCTGATCCCTTAAAAATATTACAACTCCATCCTGCATGTAAATGCCGTTCAAAACATTGAAGAGATTATCGTCACTCGATATTTTTGCAAAATAATTTTCGACAATTTCTTTATGCGACTTGATAAACGAATTGAGATTTTTAATGATGATTTTATCGTCATCCGCAGATATGTCGGATAATTCAGCTGAGTATTTCCCATTTATGAATGTGATAAGATTGTAATCGAAATTGCCGAAGACGATTTTTCTTACATCTTCTTTTGTAAAAGAAGTTTTATAATCTGTCGGCACAGGATTAAATTTATTTTTTCTGGCAAACGATACGTCTGTGTATTTCCATTCCTCATTCTTCGTCGTTGGAAAATCGAGTTCTAAAAATTTTGACAGCGAATTCTTTCGTATATTCTTCAATAAATCATGATTACGGCCATTCATTTGCCTTTCAAACACTTCGAAGTTCTTCAGATACCAATCTTTTATACTTTCGTTTTTGGTTAATTCATTCATCAAAATTCAACTCCTTCGATTAATTGGATTCGAGTTCGACTTCTTCTGGTTTAATCCAGTCGTAGCCTTTTTCTTCGAGTAGCAGAGCAAGTTCTTTACCACCCGATTTTATTATTTTACCGTTATAAAGTACATGAACATAGTCGGGAACGATATAGTTAAGAAGTCTTTGATAGTGAGTAACCACAATAACTGCATTACGCTCGTTATGAAAAACGTTTACACCGTTTGAAACAATTTTAAGCGCATCGATATCGAGTCCCGAATCGGTTTCGTCGAGAATTGCAAGTTTAGGATCGAGCATCAAAAGTTGAAATATTTCGTTTCGCTTTTTTTCGCCGCCCGAAAATCCAACGTTAACTGAACGGCCGATCAAATTATCGTCCATGCCAAGAATTTTCGATTTTTCTTTCATTAAATCGAGGAATTCCTTTGGAGTTAGTTCCGGTAATCCGAGATGCTTCCTCTTTTCATTGAGGGCAGTTTTCAAAAATGTTGCGTTCGAAACACCAGGTATTTCAATTGGATATTGAAAAGCCAGGAAGACGCCCTCCTTTGCTCTTTCATCAGGTTCCATTTCTAGAAGGTTCTTGCCTTCGAAAATTATTTCACCCTCGGTTACTTCATAATTAGAATTACCGGCTAAGATATTGGCAAGTGTACTTTTACCTGAGCCATTCGGTCCCATTATCGCATGAACCTCGCCGGCTTTGATTTCGAGGTCAATTCCTTTTAGAATTTCTTTTCCTTCGACTGTAGCATGTAAGTTTTTAATTGTTAGCATTTTATATCCTTTATTTCCTGTTTACGTTAATAACTGATTTTATCCTACGCTACCTTCCAACGAGATGGCAAGCAATTTTTGAGCTTCGACGGCAAATTCCATCGGCAGCTCGTTAAAAACCTCTTTACAGAATCCGTTAACGATCATATTAATTGCGTCTTCGGTAGCAATTCCTCTTTGATTCAAATAAAAAATCTGATCTTCGCCCACTTTTGAAGTGGTGGCTTCATGTTCAACACGTGCCGTATCGTTTTCAACTTCAATGTAAGGGAATGTATGAGCGCCGCATTTATCGCCCATCAACATCGAATCGCACTGCGTAAAATTGCGGGCATTCAAAGCTTTTTTACCGACTTTCACCAGACCCCTGTAAGAATTGTTGCTTCGACCGGCAGATATACCCTTTGAAATAATTGTACTGCGAGTATTCTTTCCCAAGTGAATCATTTTGGTGCCGGTGTCAGCCTGCTGAAAATTATTAGTTACAGCGACTGAATAAAATTCGCCGACCGAATTGTCGCCCTGTAAAATACAGCTGGGGTATTTCCAGGTTATTGCAGAACCGGTTTCTACCTGCGTCCAGGAAATTTTCGAATTCACTCCACGACAGGCCCCACGCTTTGTAACAAAATTGTAGATGCCGCCTTTACCTTCTTTATCACCAGGATACCAGTTCTGAACAGTCGAATATTTAATTTCTGCATTGTCGAGTGCAATCAATTCGACAACGGCTGCATGCAATTGATTGTTATCCCTTATTGGTGCAGTACAACCTTCAAGATAGCTAACGTACGAACCTTCGTCGGCAATTATTAAAGTGCGCTCGAACTGGCCGGTTTCCTGAGCATTTATTCTAAAATAAGTTGATAACTCCATCGGGCAACGGACTCCTTTAGGAATGTAGACAAAAGAGCCGTCGCTGAAAACAGCCGAGTTTAAAGCCGCATAAAAATTGTCCGTGTATGGCACTACAGAGCCGAGATATTTTTTCACTAAATCGGGATGCTCTTTTATTGCCTCTGAAATCGAACAAAAAATAATTCCTTTTTCTTTCAAAGTTTCCTTAAATGTAGTTGCCACAGATACCGAATCAAAAACAGCATCGACTGCCACGCCAGCAAGGGCTTTCTGCTCTTCCAGAGGAATACCGAGCTTTTCGAATGTCTTGAGCAATTCAGGATCGACTTCGTCGAGACTATTATATTGCGGTTTTTTCTTTGGAGCGGCATAGTAACTTATATCCTGAAAATCGACGGGGTCGTACTTAACGTTTGGCCATTTGGGCTCTTCCATTTTAAGCCAATAACGATATGCTTTCAAGCGCCATTCGGTCATCCATTCGGGTTCGCCTTTTTTTTCAGAAATCAGCCTGATAATATCTTCGTTCAGGCCTTTGGGCACCACCTCCGATTCGATTTCGGAAACGAATCCCCATTTATATTCTTCATTTGTAAGGTTTTCAATTACTTTCATATCCTCAGATAATTCTTCAGCAGCACCTAAGTTCTTTTTTTCTTCATTACTCATAATTTTACCTTTATTATTAAATTGTTATGCAAAACATATTCAATCTTGATAAAATTGTCAAGATTCAGAAACAAAAACAGATTTTATTATTATAGAGTTCACTATTATTTTAACCGATGGGAAAAAATAAGATGAGGAAAATATGAAAACGAGAATCGAGATAGTTGAAGGTGACATCACAAAACTTAAAGTGGATGCTATCGTAAACGCAGCAAACAAAACATTGCTTGGCGGAGGCGGAGTCGACGGAGCAATTCATCGCGCAGCAGGTCCAGAACTACTGGAAGAATGCAGAAAACTCGGTGGATGTGAGACCGGCCAGGCCAAAATTACAAAAGGCTATAATTTACCGTCAAAGTTTGTTATTCATACAGTTGGACCTGTCTGGTCAGGGGGCAATCATAATGAAGATAAACTTTTGAGCGAATGCTATCTGAATTCACTGCAACTGGCTGCAGAAAATAAAATCAAATCAATTGCATTTCCATCGATCAGTACGGGAGCTTATCGATTCCCATTTGAACGGGCTACCAGAATTGCTCTTAAAACTACTCTCGATTTTTTGAATCGGAACCTATTGCCAGAAAAAGTGATATTCTGCTGTTTCGGCAAGGAGGCGTACGATAAATATCTAAAAATATTTAACGAATTATGCGAGAAATAAAAGAGCAACGCCCGCAACTGCTATAATTGCACCAATTACAGAGTAGAGAGGAATTTTCTCTTTATAAAAGTATCTAACCATCGGTAGCATTATAATAGGAGGCATTGCCATTAAAGTGGAAGCTATACCCACCTTTGTATTTGAGATAGCAATTAAACTAAATGTAATTCCAAAATATGGGCCGACAACCGAACCCGCCAGCATATAGAGGAAAGCCTTTTTGTTGTCAACAAATTTATAAAAAGGATTAGGATTACGATTAACTATAACAAAAACGGGATAGATAAAAATAATTGATGCGGCAATGCGTACCGATGTTGCCACAAAGCCATTTAAATCGGCTTCATTAAATGCAAGCTTGGCAAAAATCAACCCACCAGCCTGTCCCACAGCCCCCATAAAAGCATAAAAGATTCCTCTGTAGTCGGGTTTAAATTTATTATCTTTCCGCTGCAGTACAACAATTGCAATTCCTGTTATAGTAACAATCATACCTAAAACTTGCACAGGAAGAATTATTTCTCCCAGAAAAATATAAGCCATAATAGCAGAGAGTGCCGGTACAAGCGCCATTATAAGCATGCTGACCCGCGCTCCGATATACTGAAAAGCCTTGAATAAAAACGTATCCCCTATTACCAGACCAATAAATCCGCTCATGCCAAGATTAAAAATTTGATTTGTGCTCATTTTTATATCAAAACCAAGGACGACAATCGTAATGACGAGCAATAAAAAGGCGATGACGAGTCGTGAAATATTCACATGAAATGACCCAACTCGCACAGAAGCTTCAGTAAATGCAATTGAAGTTCCCGACCATAACAATGCAGTAATAATTGCTGCTAATTCACCCAGCATTCTGCCTCTCCTCAGTTATTTTTTCAAATCGTTTGCTCAAAAGCTCCCAAACATAATCCGTCTCTAAGGCTTCCATTGCACGCCTTTCGTCTTCGTCGGAATAACTATCGAGCACCAACGGCGATTTAATATTAAGATGGAGCTCGCCATAAGCTCCCCAATCAAGTGGGTCGGACGATGCCAGCAATGCAACTACCGGCGTACCTGCAGCCACAGCTACATTCATTGGTCCAGTGCAGTTCGAAAAAAAGAGTGTCGATTTTTTAATTACAGCTGCAAGTTTACCAATCGTATCCGTTGCTTTAGAAATGACAGCTCCGTTTCCAATTTTTTCCGCCACAAATTGAACAAGCTCTTCTTCCCCTTTTCCCCAGGTTAAAAGCACTTTGCCATTGTAATTTTTTATAAACCGCTTCCCGATTTCTGCAAATCGTTCTGGCAACCAGGCTCTTACGGGACGGCTCGCTCCGGGATGAATACAAAGTACTGGTTTTCCCTTTTCAAAAAAATCTTCGAAAATTCTGCTGGCAAATTCCTCTTCTTCTTTCGTTATTGCCACAACTGGTTTGTCGATAATTGTTTTGCATCCCGCAGCTTTGACAATATCCAGATTGCGATGAATTTCGTGATAGCGCCCTTTGGGATGAGGAATAAAATTGGTGTAGACATTTTTCATCCTTTCGGGACCGCTTCCCGCTCTTTTAATTGCACCGCTCAAATATGTAATCAATGCCGCTCGCTCGGATGTCCAGCGTAGATTCAATGCGAGATCATACTTCCTTCTTCTCAATTTCAATATGGTAGCAATTTGTCTTAGCAGCGAATCTTTTACTTTGTTTTTGTGAGTATTTACGATTATATGGTCGTCGATAATAAAACCCGCCGGTAAAATTTGTGTCATCAACTTATTTGTCAAAAGCGTAATCCTTGCGTCGGGGTAACTCTCTCTAACCGAACGAATTGCAGGAGTAGAAGCAATTAGATCGCCGAGTGCGCCCCATTTGATTATCAATATGTTCACAATTTTTCTCCGATCAATTCAACTATCCTATCGAAAACTGTTTTAAAATTAATGCCGCCAAGATAAGATTTTTCACCGTCATTAATTCTTTTACCGGCAATAAAATTGTGATTAACATCGTCATAAAAATTCCAGTAATCGAGATTATCTTCTGGAAGGAGTGCCAGCACTTTTGTACCGAGGGCAAATCCGAGATGCCGTGTTCCTGTATCGTTATCAAGTAATAGTGCAGATTTTTTAATAAGCGCTCCGCTTTTTGATATGCTCTCGGATCTGTAGACCACCAGCTTTTCATTATCAAACTTTTCCGAAATTTTATTACAATATTCCTCGTCCTGTGGACCGGCGAGAATTAGTATTTTCCGATTTAACTTTGTCAATAGCATTTCAATCAGTTTAATATAATTTTCAATGTGCCATACCTTACTTTTTTCGCTTGCACCGGGATGAATTGTGATAAACTCGCCATCCATAAGATTATTTTCATCGATGAATTTTTTAGCCCATATAACGTCTTCATCACGTATGAAAAATTCCGTTCTATTCGACTTGACTTTTTTATTGCCGTGCTCAACAATTCGATTATAGTATTCGATATATTTTACCGAATCCTCGTCGACGTCGATTTTTTTGTTAATTAGAAACGCAAAGTTTTGTTTCTTTGGTCCAATTCTTAAGGGGGCACCAGAAAAATAAGCCCACAATGCAATTCGATCGCCAGGATGGAGCATTATGAAAACATCAGGCTTTTCTTTTCTAAGTTTCTTGATGAAGTCAATTCCTTTTTTCAAATCGCGCAAACTTTTTTTATGCTTCAAACTGGCGTCGAATGGAATTATTTTATCGATATAAGGAAAATTTTCAAATGCCTCTTTGTATTCTTTTCTTGCAACGAGAATTAACTCCGAGTCTGGATATTCTTCTTTTAGGAATCTGATGGCTGGAGTGGATACGATTAAATCGCCGAGAAATTTTGTATTGACGACAATTATTTTCAAACGGCGATTCATCGGTGTAAAAGGTGGGACTGCTCCCTGCAAAAGAGAGCAGTCCGTAAAAATAAATTACTCTGCAGTATAATTAATTGCTGCGATACCGGGGAAAATTGCTGTGGTATCGAGTTCTTCTTCAATTCTGAGAAGTTGATTATATTTTGCAATTCTATCGGTTCTGCTTGCCGAGCCGGTTTTAATTTGTCCAGCGTTTGTAGCCACTGCAATATCAGCAATCGTAGTATCTTCGGTTTCGCCCGAGCGATGGCTAATTACTGCTGTATATCCAGCTTTCTTTGCCATTTCGATAGCTTCGAGAGTTTCTGTTAATGTACCAATTTGATTTACTTTAATTAGGATTGAATTTGCAACTCCCTTTTCAATTCCTTTTGCGAGGAATTCAGTATTAGTAACGAAAACGTCGTCTCCAACGAGCTGGATTTTATCGCCCAATTTATCCGTCATCAATTTCCAGCCATCCCAGTCGAATTCGCCCATGCCGTCTTCGATTGAAATAATTGGATATTTGCTTACCCAGTCAGCCCAATAGTCAACCATTTTTTCTGGAGAGATGTAAGATTTATCTGACTTAAAGAAATAATAAGCTTTTTTGTCGTTGTCCCACATTTCACTTGCTGCAGGGTCAAGAGCAATAAAGATATCCTTGCCAGCTTTGTATCCTGCTTTTTCAATTGCTTCGAGAATTACTTCGATAGCTTCTTCGTTCGATTTTAAATTGGGAGCGAAACCACCTTCGTCACCAACGGCAGTGTTATAACCTTTTGCTTTAAGAACTGATTTGAGGCTATGGAATGTTTCGGCGCCCATTCGAAGAGCTTCGGCAAATGTGGGAGCTCCAACGGGCATTACCATAAATTCCTGAAAATCGACGTTATTGTCGGCATGTTTTCCGCCGTTAAGAATGTTCATCATTGGAACGGGAAGAGTGCGAGCGTTAGTTCCACCGATGTAACGATAGAGAGGCAGTCCAAGAGCTTCGGCGGCTGCTTTGGCGCAAGCCAGCGAAACGCCTAAAATTGCATTTGCACCGAGTTCAGATTTTGTTGGAGTGCCGTCGAGTTCACACAAAAAATTGTCAATTGCAACCTGTTCAACTGCATCCCAGTCAATCAATTCGTCGGCAATTCTGTTGTTAATATTTTCGACAGCTTTTTTAACGCCCTTTCCTGAATAACGCGACTTGTCGCCATCACGCAGTTCAACAGCTTCATTTTCGCCTGTCGATGCACCACTTGGAACTGCAGCGCGCCCTACCACACCACATTCGAGCGCTACTTCTACTTCTACTGTGGGATTTCCTCTTGAATCAAGAATTTCACGTCCCCAAACATCAACTATGTTTGTCATCTTTTTCTCCTGATAAATTGATGGATAATATGGTTACAAAAATAATTAAAACAGACATCTAAATTCAATTTCTTTGAAAAAGCCAGGCAATAATTTTATATTTATTAGCAAAATTTTAACATACTTCTTAAAAAATGCGCCCGTAGCTCAATGGATAGAGCACGTGACTTCGGATCACGCGGTTGAGGGTTCGAATCCTTCCGGGCGTACAAAATTTTTAATCTTCAGTATTCTTAAAATCCAGAATTCACTTTACCTAAAAAGAGAGTAGAACAAAGTAAAGCTTTACCTCCAGAGGTTCAGAAAATACATAATAGAAAACAAGTGAGTTTTCAATCATCGTCCGGGAAATAATATTAGATGATTAATCGAAAATCTTTAATCAAATATCTGGTAAAAGATTATTTTATAAACTATTGCTGCGGAATGTAAAAAAATATAACTGATAAGCTTTAAGCACCAATCAATCTGATAACTTCTTTGACAGGAACATCTTTATTTGCGAGCAAAATTTCTAAAATATCTTTTGTAACTCAAAGTATTCTTCATCAATAATATTAGTGACATAACGGTGTTTTTTAAGTCGCTGTCCAACAGAGCAAGGCAGCTTTGAAAACCAGAACCAATAATTTATTAATTACTTTGTTTACTTAATTACATTCAAAAAACAATTAATTTTTACAACGCTATTTTATAATCTTACAAATGCCGAATAGTTTAAAGCGGTCGGCTTGTAAAACTTGTTATACTTACGTTATTCAAAACAGAAGGCAGAACCTTAATTATTCTGCCTTCATAAAACTATAGATCATTTCATCAACAATATCTTCTTATAGAGCTTCTGATTATTGAAGTTAATGCTGTAGAAATAAATTCCGCTTGATACATCTCTTGCATTCCATATTACACTGTGTTTGCCAGATGTATTATAGCCATCATATAATGTTGTTACCTCTCTCCCCAATATATCAATTATCTTTATGCTTACTTTGCCGTCCACTGGCAACGTATAGCTAATTGTCGTTGTCGGATTAAATGGATTCGGGTAATTACTTGTTGTCAAAACGAATTCTTCATGTTTTGTCGATTCATTATCATTTACCATTTTTTCATTTAGAGAAGCATCATACTGATTACCTAGAAGTATTTCACTATCGGTTAGCAACTCATCTTTAGGATATTTTTGTTTTAGTTCTTCGTAATAATTTGAAGCTGATTTTGTGTCACCAAGACAGTTAACATACAATGAAATAAGTCCATATAACGCACTCTTTTCAATCTCTGAATTTATTCTGAATTCATTTTTAATTTTCTTCATATTATCTGCTACTTTTTCGTATTCTCTGTATGTAAGTAATTCGCGGTTTATTAAATCGAGTGCCATCACTGAAATTTCATCTTTCTTTAAGCTTTTGTAAGAATCAGATATACCAGCTAAGTATTTATCAATTCCATTTCTGTTCAGCTTAAAGAAACAATCACCTAATCTTACAAAAGCATATCTGCCTTTTGCAGTATTTAATTCTTTCTTGAATACTTTCTCATAAATATCAAATGCAGATTGATATTCATGTTTGCTTTCATATTGCAATGCCGTCTTTATGTCTTCATCATCAAATAACGAATTGGAAGACAAATCGCTTGAAGTACTAGAAGTAGCCCCGCTTGCTATCTTCAATGCTATCGGCATTGCTGTTGAAGTATAAGGATTCGGCTCTCTTATTGATAAACTTGGAGGACTTGTTAAATACGGTGTATAATCAATACTGCTATTTGAAACAGCATTAAATTTATTAGAAGGAGGACTTGCTGTTCCCCACCAGTTATTTTCTGCCATAATATTTGTATACCAAGCCGCTTCTACATTGTATGTTGAAGCACTATCGATGTAGTTGTAGCCCCAAGGGTAACCGTTTTGCCCTACAAGGGGAGATGAGTAATACCACCCATAAATTGCCGTACTTGTTCTTACTATTTTATTATGACCTTCGCTAAAAGCGTTCTCCGAAAAATTCGGTGAACTATAACGGTAATTATTTATACCGGTAGTAAAATATCTTATGGTATTTTTCGCAATATATGGTGAGGAATATTCTTCGCATCTAATGCCGTTGTAACCGTAACTGCCTGAACTTCCTTGGATTGTATTGCGCAGCAGACTTGGGGAAGTATTATAAAGATAGATACCAATATTTGTAATATTGTTCAAGTTATTGTATTGAATAGTGGGAGAACTGCTGTTGCATTGGATACCTATCGTAGCGTTATTAATATTACAATACTGAACGTTACCACTTGAACCGGAATTGAATTGTATACCATCCCAGGTTCCAGACGCTCCTATTCGGTCAAACGTTATTCTGTTTGCTGAATTACCCACGGCACTTAACGTCCCGTTTATAATAAGTTTTGTGCCTGAAGCAAAATATAACTTTGAACCCGCTTCTATTGTTAATGTTGCCCCAGAATTTACTGTAACATTCTGATCAAAATAGTAATTACCTTTCTTGAGTGTAGCATTTTCAGTAACAATATTTGCATTAGCCCCTATGCTGAAATCAGCTTTTACCACTCCACTTTCAATTCGTAGGTTTGTCATCTTAAGATCTGAACCAACGGTGCGACTATAATTTTCACTACTGTTGTTCAAGACACCGTTGCTGTTGGGGTTTGTATAAAAAGCTAAGATTTTAGGATTAGCTGGATTGTAAAAACATGAAGCGCTTCCAATGCGGTAGTCTGCATATACAGGTTCGGCTGTCCACCAATGAATCGATGGTGTCCATCTGAATTTTATATATGAATAACGCACTTCTAAACTATCTAACCCTTTAATTGGATCGGGTATACCAGTATTTACTGCTTCTGTTAAAGAAATGTTTACACTATCTAATGTCGCATTAGATAAATCCCATTCCCATTTACCGTGTGCTGAAACTATATCTATCGGCATATGATATTTATTACTGTAGCTGCCGTTTGGTGAATTATGCCAAATCATTACTCCTCTTTTATTATCCTGAGCGTCTCTTGGTATAGGCCATGCGCCTTCCCAATAGTTATCCACTGATGGAGTATGATATGTTAAATAGAATTTCTGATTCGATGCTGCAGCGCTATACACCGGCAAATCATATTTATAAATCAAACCGGTGTTTTGGAGATCAGTAAACGTTTTTGTACCCGAAGTTAATGTTGTCGTAGTCAGCCACTGATTTTGTATCCTGAACTGTGGATTATAAGGTGAAGGTCGTCCGTTAAATCCTATTGCTTGCGACATAGCGCAGAAATGCCCCAAACTGTAATGGGCATAATATGTTCCTCCCGAATGATCCATATCGGGCAGAGAAAAAAGAGCATGACCGAGTTCGTGGACACTTACGGCTATTACCCTATTTGCATCAGCATTTGTATTTCTCTGGATTATCGCTTTGCTGCTTGAATACAAATATCCTCTGCCGTCAATTCTGATATTTCCCCCGCCGGAATATGGGTCGTTGGTTGTGTAATATGAATTGATGCTTAATCCTACCGTTCCGTTTGCATATCCTGATGCAAACTTAATTACAAAAAATGCAAGGAAGTCAACAATGCCGTCGTTGTTAGAATCGAAGTTGGCAAAGTTATAATCGGCATCGGCTTTTGCCAGCACATTTCTAACCATCCACGGCGGGGTAACAAAGTTTGTATCGGTCGGCGGCTTGGGTACAAGCATACCAGGTAGTTCATACGCGAATGCTTTGTTGTTTCCCGTATCAACACTGTCAACCAATACATCAATTACATTCACGTCGTAATTGCCGTTTGTTGTTTTGTCAAAAAAATCTGGTATTCTGTCCTTAAGTTGATTAACAAAATTAGTTAGTGATATTTCTCTATTCTGCCCTTGCTCAACACAAAGAAGAATAGCAAGATTTGTTGTACCGGTTGTTAGAGTAAGAACTGAGTTCGTTTTTTGAAGCTGAATTCCCTCGCTGCTTACATAGCAGTGGAATTCCTCATAACCGGACTGCCCGTAAAGGGCGAAAAGCGGGAGCAGTGATAACAGCAAAATACATCTTGAGAATCTCATAAAGCACCTCATAGTTTAATTTTTACTTTAGATAAGTTAGTTTTTTAACGGAGAAACCGGAGGATGTATTTAATACTACAAGATATATTCCGCTTGAAAGTCCGGATGCATTGAAAGTTGTTTTGTGTTTGCCGGCTTGTTTTATGCCGTTAAATAATTCCTTTACCTTTCTTCCCAGAGTATCATATATAGTTATACTTATTTTACTTTCTCTATTTAATTCATATTCTATTGTCGTTGTTGGATTAAACGGATTTGGATACGGGGGATACAGTTGGAAATTTGACGGAAGCGTAGACGATTCATTGTTCACAGAAACCGGGATACCGTTTTCATCAATGAGCATGTGAGAAACGTAAACTGTCTGCTGACCATGATATGTTGCAACAAAAAAAAGTGTTTTGCCATCAGCAGTTATTGTTGGGTATGCTTGTCCTCGTTTAGAATATTCTCTATTAAAATAAAGTGTGTCTGCCTGGTAACTGATATTGAGTACATATGGGCGAGTATAATCTGTTGAATTTGTCTTTTTATAGCAAACTACTAAATCCTCCTTCACATAGTATCTGCCGTCAAGTGTCGTATCGGGCTGTGTAGTTAAATAATATACTTTCGATAAATCCTGAGTGGTGGTAATACCATAAGCTGATACAAAATTTAATCCTTCCTCACCAGGAAACCCTTTTACATTATTATATTGTTTTGTCTCTTTATTGTAATAAGCAATATAAACAGGGTCAGGTCTGTTAAATATTATTGTTGTATCATCGGGTGCAGTAGCGCCTGATATTCCATAATAGGGAATATTTACTTCAGGCCCGCAGTTTATCGGTTCTCCCCAATCGTTTTTAACACTATCCCAATCGCTGTAATACATGTGCCATAACGAGCCCATCAACCACGTGTAAAACAATCTTTTACTGCTTGGTGTTATTGCGGGCGTTTGTACAAAGTAATCTATATTTATATGAGAGCCCAACTTATATGGTGTTGTCCATCCGGTATCACTCAGTTCTGTTACCGCTATTCCCGCAACTGAAATATATAATGTTTTTCCATCGGCGCTTACCGAAATACCGTCAACACTTCCCGCCCAATTGCTTATGGCTTTTATTTCTTCGGGCTTACTCCATATTTCCGCTGCATGGGGATACTTTTCTCGTGTCTGGGCTAAAAGCATTAAAGGAAGTACAAGTAATATTATTATTCGTTTCATAGCAATCTCTCTTTAAAAGTAATTGAAGAATAGTATAAAGAATTTTTTTCAAATTACATTTATTATGATAATAGAAAAATCCTAAGAAACAGTACAGAAATTTATAGCTGTGATTTGTATTAAGTAAGTATAACGGCGTGGCGGGTAACTTGCCGCCTCGCACTACAATGTTTATTTATTTGAAAATAATTATAATTACAAAACAACTACACTTATGGAACTACTATTAAAAGCAATGCATTCTAAATAGAACAAACTTTATAATAAAATAATGTTGTAATGAAAAAGCGGTCAATGTTGACCCGCTTGTTATACTTACGCCCTTAAAAACAAAAGACGGAAATAAAATAATTATGTCCTTATTTGATCATTAACATTTTACATGTTTGTCGAAATTTACCAGCAGTAAAAGTATAAAAATAAACTCCACTTGAAAGTTTAGAACCGTCAAAACTAACAGAATAATTCCCAGGTGATTTCATTCCATCAACAAGTGTAAATATTTCACAACCAAGCAAATCATATACTTTCAGAGAAATGTGCTCGGTAAGAGGAACGGAGTATTTTATTGTTGTTATTGGGTTGAATGGATTAGGGTAGTTTTGATAAAGTGTGTATTTATCGGGTAATGTTCCATAATCATTTATTCCGGTAGTAATATTGAAAATATAACATTTGTTTGTCGGCCAAGAATATGGCATTCCATCAGAAGAAATTTCAAATTCTTCCCCACCAATTAAGACAATACTTCCATCTCCACGTTGTAAAGAATTCTTAGTGTAGATTAGTTTTATTGGGAAAATACCTTTTGAGATCGGTTTCATACTAGTCAAGTCGTAGTATTCCCACGTATCTTCGTATGAGCTTTGCATTATGGCGCCGCCAAAGATTAAAAGTCTGTTGGAATCTGGTAGTAAATAAATCTGGTGTCCTCCACGGAAATCAAGCATATCGTCAACGTATGTCCATTTTTCAGTTGTAACATCATAAACTTCGCAACTTTTTTTCCAAGGAATGATATTAACTCCTATTGAATCACCGCCGCTAATAAAAACATTACCATTTGGTAATAAAATTGATGACAATGAAGATCTCGGTTCATTCATCGAAGCAGTAATTATCCAGGTATTCTCAATAGGATCATATATTTCACAGGAACGCATTTCTTCACTTACTCCACCCATAACTAAAACTCTGCCATCGTTTAATAATGCCGACGAATGCATCCATCGTGGAATATTTAAATTTGCAACGGAGCTCCATTTTTCAGTAACTGGATCATAAATGTCACATTCAGGAAGTATCTTCGTCACTAATATCGAATCTCCAATTGCTCCACTATTTCCACCGCTTACAAGTATTCTCCCGTCTTTCAATTCAGTTACAGTTTGCCCGAGTAACCGGTAATTTGGGACAGAATCAGTCATTACCCATGTTTCTGTATTTGGATCGAATAATTCACAACTTCTTTCCTTATAACCGCCAACAGCTAAAACTTTGCCGCTTTCTAACAAGATTAAATTGTGACTTACACGAGGCACATTCATAGAATGTGTGAATCTCCATTTACCTGTACTAACCTCATATACTTCGGCACTTGACTTTATGCTATTTTCATAGCCCCCTTCGCCGCCACTAACAAGTATATTTCCGTTAGACAAAACAACCATTGCATGACCTATTCTTGCTTCCTTTAACGAATTGATTTGTATAAAATTCTGGGCTAATGTTATACATGAAAAAAGATTAAATAATAGTAATAAATAATTAATTCTCATTTTTAATCTCCCGTTTTTTAGCTTAGCGTTAAAGAATGGGAAGACAGCGCGTTATGACTGTCTTCCCCGACAAAGCAATGTAACTTCATCAACAACATCTTACGGGAGACAATACCCATATTTGTACTTAACTGATAAATATACAAACCACTTGATAAATTATTTCCGTCAAAATTAAAGCTATAATTTCCTTCTGAAAGTAAGTCATTTACTAGTACTTTTACTTCTTTTCCCAAGATATCAAATACCTTTAAGGATGTAAAACTCTTTTGGGGAAGTGAAAAAGAAATGCTTGTGTTTGGATTAAACGGATTTGGATAATTCTGATCAAGGGCAAATACAAAATTTTCTATTGCCATTTTTTCTTTTTCATTTTTATCCGAAGCGACAATATTTGGGTCTGCCATAATCCCCGTGGTCTCAATCATATTACTATATACAGAATATTGTAAGGAACTATTCACTGCTTTTACTCTATACCTAACAGTTTTTGCCCAAATAGGTTTTGTATAATCAACCACATAATCGATAAACGTTGTTGTTGGATGACTTACGTAACCTGCAGAACTCCAAGTTCCGCTTTTATCATACTCGCGGTAAATTCTATAACCGCTTATATTTGATTCTGTGTTTGCGTCCCAACCGAGTGAAGGATGCTCAGAATTAGAATAAGTAAAATGAAGATTTTTAGGTTTCGCTGGGGCACCTGACGCAGCATTAACAGCATCTTCAGCATCAATCCTACCATAGCCGAGATAACGATTCCAACCATTTGTATCATATGAATACTGTCCAATTTTTTCTGAAGTTCTTTGTAATATATCATATATCTGATTAGGAGTTAATGAACTATTGACTGATAACATTAAACCTACTAAAGCACTGACAAAAGGAGCTGAGATAGATGTTCCAGCCCAAATATGGATATAGCCAGTTGAACTAACATCACTAAGTGCTCTATAATTTGAACCGGGTGCAGCAAAATCAATAAAAGCATTTGTTGGATCACTTATGGGGTTAGTGCCTGGGCTATAATTAAATCCAGTAATAAATTGCTCAACTCCACTTGTCAACTGTGTCCCACTAACGGCTATTACTTGTCCATCTGTTCCAAAATTATAAGCTGCAGGGTATCTTGTTCCAGGGATTGTCCATTCATCATTTCCAGCTGCCGCGACGCAAACGACTCCATTTTGTAAAGCATATTGAATGACGTTTGCAAGTTGAGAAGAATAACTCGATACCCAGCTAAAATTAATTACATCAGCTCCTCTATCATCTACTAACTCTTGTACCGACGCTACAGCGCTTGATGAACCCCAACGATAGTCGAGAAGTAAAGAGACATTCCAACCAAGACTTGCAATACCAAGATTATTATTTGTTGCAGCTCCGGCAACACCGGAAGTTACTATTCCATGACCTCCATAATTACTATTTAAATTGTTCCAAGCTACTTTACCAACCAAGTCTTCATGTACCGTACTTACACCTCCAAATTGATCATTCATACCAATTCTTATGTTTGAAGAACCGGTTGTCAAATTCCAAGCTTGTTCTGCTTTTATTGCATTGAATGACCATAAATAATCACCAGTATATTCTGGGTCATTTGGTGTTAATGTTAAATATGCAATTATAGGTCCCTCAGCATACTCAATATTGGAAAAAGATTTTATTAGTACGCAAACCGAATCTGTTGGTACAGGCTTATCAAATTGGATTTTATAAATTTGTGATAAATCAATTACTTTTATTCTTTGTTTTGTTCTTTTGTTAGTTTTTATACTATCACCCCATTCAGCATTAGGCACAACTTTAGTTATAGTAAATTCACCATATTTGCTTTCAAGATTATTTAACAATTCTTTGAAAGGAGTATTTGTTATATTTTCTTTTTTGAATGAAAATATACCCTTTGGTAGTTCTATAAGCTTATTCTTGTATTTAAATACAATCACACTAGCATACTGCTCACCTCGTGCGTTTTTGTAGATTGGCACCTCCGAATACATATTGGGGGAAGTAACCTGAGTTAATTGAGCAAAACTTAGACAACTGGCAAATAGTATGATTAATGACGTCTTAATAATAGATTTCATTTTTTACTCCATTTGTTTTCAATAAATAAAATGTCTTCATTTCGTTGGAAAAAGTTCGCTCACTTTATTTTCAAGTGGAAATACCCTCTAAGTTTTGAAAATTGGCTTATCAGCCGTTTAGACAGTCATAGGGGATTCTCCTTTTTTATAGTTTATTAATCAGTTTATTTTACACGGCATACTATGTTGAACGAGGCTTTTTCAACAAAGCATTCATCTCATTATTCAATTTGTTTAGGAATAATTTGTATGCACAATGCAATTAATATTCATAAGTATAGTTTATGAATAAATTTGAAATTGTTTCAAATCCCATTTACATGATAACTTAAATAAAAAAAGAACAAGGCATAAATTCAGCAACACCAATGAAATTTTTAAGTAAGTATAACGGCGTGGTTTTTAAGCCGCCGCCTATAACAGCAATGCAACTTTGAAAACCAATGCCAATAATTTATTAATTACTTCGTTTACTTAACTACATTCAAAAAGCAACTTACTTTTACAACGCAACTTTATAATTATACTAATGCCGCTAACTTTAAAGCGGTCGGCTTGGAAAACTGGTTATATGGCATTATAAGATCATTTCTACTTTAATAATAATTAAAAGATTATCCCTATGATTAAATTATGCGTGTTAATTATCTTAGTATCATATTTATAGAAATATCTAATATCCAATCCTAATTTTGAAGAAATATTTAATTCAGTACCTAATCCAACAAGTATTCCAAACGAATTAGAGGGATTATCTTCAATATTTTTTATTTTATATTCATTTGGTATATCCTCCAATGATGGATAGGATATTGACACTGTAGGAGATTTAAAATATTTAGTATCAATGATAAAATTGTAACCAAGATTAAACAAAAAATATGGTGACAATGTGTTTTGCTTAAAAATATATTGTACTCCCAAATAAAGAGGAATTATATCATAGCTCTTTTCATTAACATTATATTGATGTGCATAATAGAATTGAATACCGTTAATCGTATTTATTGAATAAGATTTTACAGAATAGGAGTCACCGGCAAATGATTTTGAATATCCTAGCGCTAAATTCATATTAAAATTGTGTGTTAATTCTGGCTTAAGATCTAAAATAAAGGTGCCTCCAGTTTTAGAATCATTGCTAATATTAATTCCACCATAAATACCTACGGCCACATTTGAGAATAAAGAGGAGGAATTATTTCCTTGTGCTAAATAAATATTCATAGAAAAAACTACTAAAAAAAAGATTAATGTTTTCATGGACTATCACCTTTTGTTATTTAGAAACAACAAAAATGGATCCTGCATTTTATAACCATTATTTTTAATAATTGATTTGGAATTTTCCATTTCGACATACTTTCCAACTTCTTTTCCATTGATACGCATGTAATTAACGAGTAAAAAGGAACTACTATCACCTATCACAGAATAACCAATATGACCATAATATTTTGCATAATAAATTTCTGAAACCTCGGTGCCAGATGTACCTCTTGAAGATACAAGAGAAAATACGTCCTTAAATTTGCTAGCTGGTGTGTTCAAATCGACTAAATATTTTGCAGTCAAATAATCCATTGACGAATCTGGATTTAGAAATCCAACCGTTTGCATCCAAACATCTCCATCGTTCGGGGAAATTTTAGCTAATCGTTGTTCAGAATATGGATTCCCTTGGTAGGTTGATGTTTTCTCAAGCTCAGTATAAATTAAAAATCCATCTCGAATGAAATAATATGAA